>NZ_JADPKL010000070.1:0-82679 GCF_023073935.1 Bradyrhizobium sp. 147
TCATGACGTCGCGCGCAGCGTCCGTCAAGGATGGCCGTCGCTCGCTCGAACCTCACGTGGTCTGTTGCCAGGCCACGCCTTGACGGACGCGAGCACGGCGTCATCATGGCAGGCGCAGACGATCCGGGCGGAGCAAAAAACTGCCGTCACTTAATGGTTGCTACAATATCGGCGAACTACCATATCGGCGAACGACGTTACGCAGTCTTCGCCGCCTCAAGCTTGTCCTGAGTCTTGGTCTCGAAATCGCTCGCGTCGTGCCGCTCGTGGAGCTGGCTGGCGAGATCGCCGGAGACGCGATTGACCATGCGGCCGCGCCTCACGGCCGGGCGCCTGGCGATCTGGTCGGTCCAGCGCTGCACGTTCTTGTAATCCTGCACCGAGAGGAATTCGCCGGCGCCATAGACCAAGCCCTTGGCGAGGGCGCCGTACCAGGGCCACACCGCCATATCGGCGATGGTGTACTCGCTGCCCGCGAGATATTCGTTGTCGGCGAGCCGCCGGTCGAGCACGTCGAGCTGGCGCTTGGTCTCCATCGCGAAGCGATCGATGGCGTATTCGATCTTGGTCGGCGCGTAGGCGTAGAAATGGCCGAAGCCACCGCCGAGATAGGGCGCGCTGCCCATCTGCCAGAACAGCCAGGACATCGCCTCAGTGCGCGTCTTGACGTCCTTCGGCAGGAAGGCGCCGAACTTCTCGGCGAGGTAGAACAGGATCGAGCCGGACTCGAACACCCGGATCGGCTCGGGCCCGGAGCGGTCCATCAGCGCCGGGATCTTGGAGTTCGGATTGATCTCGACAAAACCGCTGCCGAACTGGTCACCGTTGCCGATCCTGATCAACCAAGCGTCGTATTCGGCGCCCTTATGGCCGAGCGCCAGCAACTCTTCCAGCATCACCGTCACCTTCACCCCGTTCGGCGTCGCCAGCGAATAGAGCTGGAGCGGATGGCGGCCGACCGGTAGCTCCTTGTCGTGGGTGGGGCCGGCGATCGGGCGGTTGATGTTGGCGAACTGGCCGCCATTTTCCTTGTTCCAGGTCCAGACTTTGGGCGGCACGTAGGCAGGGGTATCGGTCATGCGAGAGGCTCCGGCGGAAAGATGCGCCTGCATTAATTAGCCCGCAAATGGCGGATGACAAGGGCTGCCCGATCTGCGCCCGGCGCGGGCCTCAGGCTCGCGTCATGCGCTCGCCTGTCTGCCGCCAGCTCCGGCGCTTCGGACTCCATCACGAAGCCTTCCAAGCACCAGGAGTTAGCCTGGGGGTGGAGCATCGCGCGGCGTGTCCACGCAAGATGCGCCGTGGAATCCGGCATGGCATCGCCAGCGACGATCCGCTAGCGTCGCTTTGCTTCGCCGCGACAGCAACGAGAACGCGAAGACTGCCGGGAAAGAGCCATGAAATCGCCGATCTGCGACATGCTGGGGATCGAGTTCCCGCTGCTCGCCTTCAGCCATTGCCGCGACGTCGTTGCAGCCGTCAGCCGCGCCGGCGGCTTTGGCGTGTTAGGTGCCACCGCGCATACGCCTGATACGCTCGAACGCGAACTGGCATGGATCGACGATCACGTCGATGGCAAGCCCTACGGCATCGACGTGCTGATCCCCGAAAACATCTCCACCGCGGGCGAGAAGAACGTCACCTGGAAGAGCCTGGAAACCCGCGTGCCGCAAGAGCACCGCAACTACGCGCGCGATCTCCTGAAGAAGTACGACATCGAGCTGACGACGACCGAGGTCGCCGCCAACCAGCCGCAGCCGTTCGACGCCAAAACGGCGCTGGAGCTGCTCGAAATTTCGTTCCGCCATCCGATCCGGCTCATCGCCAATGCACTCGGCGTGCCGCCGAAGGCCATGATCGAGATGGGCAAGACCCACGGCGTGCCCGTTGCTGCGCTTGTCGGCGCCAAGGAGCACGCGCTGCGCCAGGTCGCAGCCGGTGTCGACATTCTCGTGGTGCAGGGCACGGAAGCCGGCGGCCATTGCGGCGACGTCTCGACCATGGTGCTGGTGCCGGAGGTGATTAAGGCGATCAAGCCGATCCGCGAGGTGCCGGTGCTGGCCGCCGGCGGCATCATGACGGGCCGGCAGATGGCGGCCTGCATGGCGATGGGCGCGGCCGGCGCCTGGACCGGATCGGTGTGGCTTGCGACCGTCGAGGCCGAAACCACGGAGATTTTTCGCGAGAAGATGATCGCGGCCTCCTCACGCGACGCGGTGCGCTCGAAGGGCCGTACAGGCAAGCCCGCGCGACAGCTCCGCTCGGTCTGGACCGATGCCTGGGACCGCGCGCCGGAGAGTCCGGGCGCGCTGCCGATGCCGCTCCAGAGCATCATCAGTCGCGACGCCTTCAACTCCATCGATCGCGCGGCGGCGAGCGGCAATGCCAAGGCGCGTGATCTCGTCAGCTATTTCGTCGGCCAGGGCGTCGGGCTGATCGACAGCGTGAAGTCGGCCGGCGCCGTGGTGCAGGAGTTCAAGGAAGAGTTTGCGGAGGCCGTCGAGCACATGAATGCGCTGGTGGCGGAGTGATGGACCCTCATGGTGAGGAGGCGCGCAAGCGCCGTCTCGAACCATGAGAGCCCGTGGCCTATCCTTCGAGACGCCTGCTTCGCAGGCTCCTCAGGATGAGGTCGGAGATCTCAGAGAGTGAAGAAGCAAGAACAATGACGACTGTTTCCCCAGACCGCATCCCCGTCATCGTCGGCGTCGGCGAGATTGTCGACCGTCCCAAGGAGATCACTGACGGCCTCGAGCCGCTCGATCTGCTCGAACAGGCGCTGCGGCGCGCGGAAGCAGACGCCGGTGCAAAGCTGCTGGGCGAGGTGCAGTCGCTTGACGTCGTGAACTTTCTGAGCTGGCGCTATCGCGATCCAGAAGCGCTGCTGGCACAGCGGCTCGGCATCTCGCCTTCGCATTGTTACTACGGCCCAGTCGGCGGCGAGAGCCCGATCCGCTATATTCACGAGGCTGCAAAGCGCATCGCGCGGGGCGAATGCACCGTGGCGGCCATCTGCGGCGCCGAGGCGCAATCGACCGCGACCAAGGCTGAGCGCGCCGGGACAAAGCTGCCATGGACGCCATTCGCACACGATGTCGAGGAGCCCAAGCGCGGGGCAGCGTTCCAGAAACCGCTGGCAGTGAAGCTCGGCGTGTTCCGCCCGGTCACCGTCTATCCGTTCTATGAGGCGGCTTCGTCCGCGTATTGGGGCCAGACGCCGCGCGAGGCGATGGCTGAATCCGGCACGCTGTGGTCGCGCTACTCCGAAGCCGCGGCGCAAAATCCCAATGCCTGGCTGAAGCGGCGCTATGCGCCTGACGAAATCACGACCCCGACCGCGGACAACCGCCTGATCGCATGGCCTTACAATAAGCTCATGGTCGCCAATCCCAGCGTCAACATGGGCGGCGCGCTGCTGCTCACGAGCCTTGCCAAGGCGCGTGCGGCGGGCATTACCGAGGACAAGCTGGTCTATCCGCTCGGCGGCGCCTCGGCGGAGGAGCCGCGCGATTATCTCCTGCGCGACCAGTTCTACGAGAGCCATCCGCAGAACGCGGTCTTGAAGGCCGTGATGGATCTCGCCGGCGGCGACGGCAAGAAGTTCGACGCCATCGAGCTCTACAGCTGCTTCCCGTGCGTCCCGAAGATGGCGCGGCGGACGCTTGGCCTGGATGCTGACGTGCAGCCGACCGTGACCGGCGGCCTCACGTTCTTCGGCGCCCCGCTCAATACCTACATGACGCACGCGGCCTGCGCGATGGTGCGGCGCGTGCGCGACGGCGCCAAGCTCGGTCTGCTCTACGGCCAGGGCGGCTTCGTCACCAAGCACCACGCGCTGGTGGTGTCGAAGACGCCGCCGCGCGCGGCGTTGATGCAGGAGACGAGCGTGCAGGCGGAAGCCGACCGCAACAAGCGGGCCGTGCCGGAATTCGTCGCGGAGGCAACTGGCAAGGGCAAGGTCGAGAGCTTTACCGTGCTCTACGGCCGCGGCGGCGAGGTCGAGCATGGCGTGGTGATGCTGCGGACGGCAGACGATCGCCGCACGTTGGCGCGGATTCCAGCGAGCGACACGGCGACGCTGGCGCATCTGCTCAACATGGATCGCACGCCGGTGGGATCAGTCGGCGATGTCACGACGGCGACCGACGGCGTGCCGCAGTGGCGGGTGACGTAGCTCTCGTGTCCCGGACAGGGTGCGGCATGCAAGGCCGCTCCGCAGAGCCGGGGCCCCCGGCAAGAAACACGGTGCTTTGAGGGGAGACGAGCCCCGGCTCAGCAGCGCATGACTTCATGCTGCGCTGCGTCCGGGGCACGAGGCGCCCTAGCTCTTCGGTGCCTGCTTCTCCGACGCGGTCGCCGGCTTGGCCTTGGCGCCAACCACGCGCACTGCATCCCCATCCGACAAGCCGTCCGGCGGTGCCGTGATGACGCGGTCGTCCGCTGTAATGCCCGAAGCAAGTTCGATCTCGCGGCCGAGGTCGCGCGCGATGGTCACGGTCTTGAACTGTACCTTGTCGTCCGGGCTGACCGTCGCAACGCGCAGGCCGTTGCTGTTGAAGATCAGCGCACTGGCGGGGATGCTGAGCGGCGCGGAGTCGCGCTGCAAGCTGAGCTTCACGCTGGCATAACCGCCGGGCATCAGCTCGCCGCTGGAATTGTCGAGCCCGAGTTGCATCCGCGTGGTGCCCGAGGCGACGTCGACGGACTGGGAGGAGGCTTCCACGGTCGCCTGGAACGACCGATTCGGATATTCCGGGAGCGTGATGATGGCCTTGGCGCCGATCTTGATCGCCGGCACATAATTCTGGGGCACGTTGACGTAAACACGCAGCTTGGTGATGTCGGAAACCACGAACATCGCCGGACCCGCCCCGCCGCCGGCATTGATCAGTGCGCCGACGTCGGTGTCTCGGGCGGTGACGACGCCGTCGAACGGCGCGGTGATCTTCTTGTAGCCGGCCAGCGCTTCCAGCCGCTCGACGTTGGCCTGGCCCGAATGCACGGCAGCGTTCTTGTTGGAGAGATCTGCAGTGCGCTCGTCGATCTCCTGTGCAGAGACGAAGTTCGAGGCGACCAGCGTCTTGCGGCGGTTCAGCGTCGCTTCGGACAGCCTGGCGCTGGCCTGCTGGCTGGCGAGGTCGGCGCGGGCCTGCAACAGCTGCTGATCGAGGTCTGGCGCCTCGATCTCGGCAATCACCTGCCCTGCCTTGACGCGGGCGCCGATATCGGCGCTCCAGCTCTTCAGGTAACCCGACACGCGCGCGAAGATCGGCGCACGGTAGTAGGCCTCCAGCCGGCCCGGCAGATCGATGGTGGCGTTGAGGGCCTTGGCGTTGGGCTGGGTCACCGCAACGCTCGGAATGGCCTGATCATGGGTCCATTCCTTCAACTTGGAGCCCTGCTCCTCGCGGGCACGGATGCCCGTGCCCACCACGAGGCCTGCCGCAATCAGCGCCACCACGCCGAAGATGCCCAATTTCCGGTGCGACACCGGGGAGCGGGTTTCAGTGGGCGACATGCGCAGTCTCCAATGGGGCGGCGGCTTTGGCGCCTTGTTTCTTGTGTACCATGCTGAACACCACGGGAACAAACATCAGCGTGGCGAAGGTTGCAAAGATCAGGCCGCCGATCACGGCGCGGCCGAGCGGCGCATTCTGCTCACCGCCCTCGCCGAGGCCCAAGGCCATCGGCGCCATGCCGATGATCATGGCGAGCGCGGTCATCAGGACGGGGCGGAATCGGACGAAACCGGCTTCCAGCGCAGCGGCGACGGGATCGCCGAGCTCCTGGTAGCGTTCACGCGCGAAGGAGATCACGAGCACGCTGTTGGCGGTGGCAACGCCCATGCACATGATGGCACCGGTGAGCGCCGGCACCGACAGCGTGGTCTCCGTCATGAACAGCATCCAGACGATGCCGGCAAGCGCGGCCGGCAGCGCCGTGATGATCACGAAGGGATCGGACCAGGACTGGAAGTTCACGACGATCAGGAAATAAATCAGCACGACGGCGCCAAGCAGGCCGAACAGCAGACCAGTAAAGGCGCTGTTCATGGTCTGCACCTGACCGAGCAGCACCACGGACGAGCCCTTCGGCACCTCCTTTGCGGTGTCCGCGATCAGCTGACGGATGTCGGCCGCGACCGCCCCGAGATCGCGGCCGGACGTGGTCGCGAAGATCTGCACCATCGACTGAATGTCGTATTGCGAGACCACCGCGCTCGAGGTCGAGCGCTTAATATCGGCGATGCCGCCGAGGATCGGCGATTGCGCATTGCCGGTCGCGGTGATCGGCAGCGTCTGGAGCGCGCTGAGCGAGTCGATCTGGTATTGCGGCGTCTGCATCACGATCGAGTACGACACGCCGTTGTCGGGGTTGAGGTAGTAGGTCGGCGCGACCTGCGAGGAGCCGGCGAGATTGACGACGAGGCTGTTGGTGACGTCCCGTTCGGTCAGACCGACATATTGCGCGCGGGTGCGATCAACATCGATGTTGAATGTCGGATTGTTCGGCGATTGCTGGATGCGCGCATCGGCAACGCCGGGAATCTTGCGGACCTTGGCCAGCAGGTTATTGGCGTAAGCGAAATTGGCGCTGACATCGGCGCCGCGGATCTGGAGGTCGATCGGCGCCGGCGCGCCAAAGTTCAGGATCTGGCTGACGATGTCGGCGGGCGGGAACGCGAAGCTGACGCCGGGGAACAATCGCGGCAGCTGCTCACGCAGCACGCGTACATGCTCTTCGGTCGGCTTGTGGCCTTCTTTCAGCTTGATCTGGATGTCGCCGTCCTGCGGGCCGATCACGCCGGTGTTGTTGTAGGTCATGTTGATGCCGGAGATCGGCATGCCGATGTTGTCGGTCATGGTCTCGATCTCGCCCGGGATCAGCTTGCGGACCGCCTTCTGCACGTCGGCGAGCTGGTTGGCGGTCTCCTCGACGCGGGTGCCGACCTGGGTGCGGACATGCATTAGGATGTTGCCGGCATCGACCGCGGGGAAGAAGTTGCGCCCGAGGAACGGCACCAGGGCAAAGGACGCGCCGACCACGCAGAGGAAGCCGATCACGAAGACCGCACGGTGCGCCAGCGCGAGGCCGAGCAAACCACGATAGAAGCCGCGAATGCGCTCGAACCGCGCCTCGAAGGCGCGCTGGAACCAGACGAAGGGATTGCGCGACTTCGGCGGCCCGCCCTCGTGATGGACATGCGCCTGCAGCAGGTAGTTCGCCATGGTCGGCACCAGCGTGCGCGACAGGATGAACGACCAGATCATCGCGAACATCACGGCTTCGGCCATCGGCACGAACAGGAAGCGCGCGACGCCGGTGAGGAAGAACATCGGCACGAACACGATGCAGATGCAGAGCAGCGACACAAAGGCCGGCGTCACGATCTGGTTGGCACCGTCGAGGATCGACTGTTCGACCGGCTTGCCCTGCTCCAGATGGTAGTTGATGTTCTCGATCGTGACCGTGGCGTCGTCGACGAGAATGCCAACGGCGAGCGCAAGGCCGCCGAGTGTCATGATGTTCAGCGTCTCGCCGATCGCCGACAGCATGATGATGGCGCCCAGCACCGACAGCGGGATGGAGACCGCGATGATGATGGTCGAGCGCCAGCTGCCGAGGAACAACAGGATCATGACGCTGGTGAGCAGCGCCGCGATCACGCCTTCGAAGGCAACGCCCTGGATCGCGCCGCGGACGAACACCGATTGATCACCGATGAAGCCGATCTTCAGTGCGTCGGGCAGCTGGTCCTTGACCTCGATGACCTTCTGTTTGATGCCGGCGATGATATCGAGTGTCGAGGTCGCGCCCGCCTTCAGCACCATCATTAGCACCGAGCGGTTGCCGTCGACATGGACGATGTTGGTCTGCGGCGGATTGCCGTCGCGCACGCTCGCGACGTCGCGGACGTAGACCATCGCGCCGTTGACGGTCCTGATCGGCAGATTGCCGAGCTCGTCGATCCGGAGCGGCGAGTTGTTGAGCTGGATGTTGTATTCGAACTGGCCGATCTTCTGGGTGCCGACCGGCGTGATGAGGTTCTGGGCGGCGAGCGCGTTGGCAACGTCCTGGCCCGAGAGGCCGCGGGCCTGGAGCGCGGTCGGATCGAGGTCGATCTGAACCTGGCGCTGCTTGCCGCCGAACGGGTACGGGATCGCCGCCCCGGGCACAGTGACCAGCGGCGTGCGAAGCTGATTGATGCCGATATCGGCGAGGTTCTGCTCGGTGAGGCCTTCACCCGACAGCGCCACCTGGATGATCGGAACGGTGGAAGCGGAGTAGTTCAGGATCAAGGGCGGCGTCGCGCCCGGCGGCATCTGCTTGAGCAGCGTCTGCGAGATGGCGGTGACTTGCGCGTTCGCGGTGCGGATATCGACGCTCGGCTGGAAGAAGATCTTGATGATGCCGAAACCGTTATAGGAATTGGCAGTGATGTGCTCGATATCGTTGACCGTCGTCGTCAGCGCGCGCTGGAATGGCGTCGTAATGCGGCCGGACATCTGGTCGGGCGGCAGGCCGGTGTACTGCCAGACCACGCCGATCACGGGAATGCGAATGTCCGGGAAGATATCAGTCGGTGTCCGCAGCGCCGCCAGCGGCCCGATGATCAGCAGCAGCAGCGCGAGCACGACGAAAGTATAGGGCCGGCTCAGGGCAATACGGACCAGAGCAATCATGCGCCAGGCAATTCCAGGTCAAGCGAGAATGTGGAAATCCGCCCCCGGGCGACCCCCATCTCCCTTTACCCGAGCGCCGCCGGAAACGCTAACCTCCGGCGGCCCTCGCGCATTCACTTCCCTGCTACCGCACTGCGAAATCTACATCGCAGCCATGCGGCCGCGTGCCTCACGCGGCGCGCACGTTGGACAGGAACTTGCCGACTTCGTTCTTCAGCCGGTTCGAATCGTTCGACAGCATCTGCGCCGCCGACAGCACCTGCGAGGAGGCCGTGCCGGTCTCGGTCGCGCCGCGCTGCACGTCGGTGATGTTGGCGGAGACCTGCTGGGTGCCCTGCGCTGCCTGCTGCACGTTGCGCGCGATCTCCTGGGTTGCCGCGCCCTGCTCTTCCACGGCGGCCGCGATCGCCGACGAGATCTCCGACAGGCGCTCGATGGTCGAGGAGATCTCCTTGATGGCGCCGACCGAATCGTTGGTCGCCGCCTGGATGCCGGAAATCTGCTGGCCGATCTCGCCGGTCGCCTTCGCGGTCTGCTCGGCCAGCGCCTTCACCTCGGAGGCGACCACCGCAAAGCCGCGGCCGGCTTCGCCGGCGCGCGCGGCCTCGATGGTGGCGTTCAGCGCCAAGAGATTGGTCTGGCCGGCGATGGTGTTGATGAGCTCGACGACGTCGCCGATGCGGGACGCCGCTTTGGACAGTTCACTGACGCGCTCGGTGGTCGCGCGCGCCTGGCCGACGGCGTCGCCCGCCATCCGCGCCGATTCCTGCACCTGGCGGCTGATCTCACCGACTGACGAGGCCATCTCCTCGGTCGCCGAGGCCACCGACTGCACGTTGGTCGAGGCTTCCTCCGAAGCTCCGGCAACTGTGGTCGCCAGCCGCTGCGAGCGGTCGGCGGTCGAGGTCAGCGTCGAGGCGGAGGCTTCGAGCTGGGTCGAGGCCGACGACACGGTCTGGACGATCTCGCCGATCATCGTTTCGAATTCGCGGGTGATGCTGTCGACGCGGCGGCCGCGCTCGATCTTGGCTTCGGCGTCGACCGCGGCGGCTTCGTCGGCCGCCCTCTTGGCGATCAGCGCCTCCTTGAAGACCTGGAGCACATCGGCCATGGCGCCGATCTCGGTCTTCTCGCCGCGATGGGGGACTTTGGCAGTGAGGTCACCCTTGCCCAGCGCCTGCATGGGTTCGGTGATGGAGCTGATGCCCCGGGAGACGTCACGAACAAGATAGAAACTGACGCCGATGCCAATGACGACCGCCGCACTGAGAATGAGTGAGACCAGCATGACGGCATGATCATAACTGTCGTCAGCGTCTCGTGCGGCCTGATCCGCGCCCTTGGTGTTGAGCTCGATGTCCCGCCTCAAAACCTCGTCGGCCTGCAGCCCGATCTTGTTGACCGTCTTGCTGTTCAACTCGTGCGCTTCGTGCGGAATCTTGCCGGCCTCCTTGCGCGACAGGGCCATCACCTCCTGTGTGCCCTTTTTGTAGTCTTCCCACAGCTTGGACCACTCGCTGTAGAGTGCCCGTTCCTCGATCGACGTGATCATGGCTTCATACGACTGCCGAAGCTTGGTATTCGCCTCGACCACCGTCCCAAGCGTTTTTTCCGCCGCCAGCTTCTCTTCCAGGGTTTCGGACAGCATGTGCTCGCGGATCACGTTGCGATAGGTGATCACACCGGCGCGCAGTTCGCCCAGCACGCGCACGCTGGGCATCCAGTTCGTGGTGATGTCGACGGTGTTGGCATTCATCGACCGCATCTTCATGACGGCGAGCAGACCCATGCCGGTCATTGCGACCAGCAAGAATGCCACGACACTGATGATCTTGGCGCGGATGGAAATAGTGGCGAACATGAACTGGGTCTCTTTGTGCTGGCCGGTGCGCGTCCGGGAACTACGAATCAAACAAAAGGAGCAGCACCGACATCCGACACCAGAGCACCTGCGCAGAAGTTAACTACGACTCCGTACGAGTACGGAAAGCCGAAAGAAATGAACAGGCAGCTAACAATGCTCTGCGCTCAGCGCATGAGTCTAAGCGCGTCCTTGAAAAACTCCGGGCCACCGAAATTGCCGGACTTTAGGGCAAGCAGCATCTCGCCTGTCTCTGCGCCGACAGCGCGCAACACCGGGACACCCGCCGCAATTTCCACTCCTACGAGAAACCCGGGAATCCTCAACCGGTCGACCACGGCACCTGACGTCTCGCCACCCGCGACGATCAAGCGCCGAACACCCGCCTGCATCAGGCCTTCGGCAATGTTGGCCATGGCCTGCTCGATGGCATGCCCGGCCGCATCGCGGCCGTGATGCGCCTGAACGGCGGCAACGGCTTCCGGTGTCGCGCTCGAGGCGATCAGGACAGGGCCATCCGCCAGGCGCGGTCTCGCCCAGGCCAGCGCCCGCTGCGCTTCGCCGGCCCCTGCGACGATCTGCTCGGGATCAAGATGTAACACCGGCATGACACGCTCGGCATTGGCGATCTGCTGAAGTGTTGCCTGCGAGCAGCTTCCGGCAAGGCAGGCCGCCGGCCCGCCAACCGCAGCGCCCGTACCGCCTGCCGCCGTCGAGTTGACCTTGCCTGTCGACACCAGCGCACGAGCGAGGCCAAGGCCGATGCCGGAGGCGCCGACCGAGAGCCGATGTTCGGCGGCGACGAGGCCGATCGTCTCGAGGTCGCGGTCGAACACGGCGTCGATGATCGCGGCGCCGATGCCTTTGCCCGCGAGCTCGGCCAGGCGCGCCCGCACGGCGTCTGTACCGCGCGAGACCGTGGCGAGATCGACGAGCCCGATTTGCGTCTTGCTTTGGCGCGCCAAGACGCGCACCAGGTTGGAATCGTGCATCGGGTTGAGCGGATGGTCCTTCAGCGGGCTCTCGTTCAGCGGCACGGCGCCGACGAAGAGGTTGCCCTGGTAGACGGTGCGTCCTGTTTCCGGAAAGGCCGGCGTCACCAGCACGGCGCTTTCGCCGCAATCGGCGCGCAAGGCGTCCATCACCGGCCCGATATTGCCGGCATCGGTGGAATCGAAGGTCGAACAGATCTTGAACAGCACGTGGCCCGCGCCGCGGCCGCGCAGCCATGTCTCCGCCGCGCGTGAGCGCGACACGGCAAGGCTGGCGTCGATCGAACGGCTCTTCAGTGACACCACGACGGCGTCGACCTCGGGCAGCGCGAGATCGTTCGCGGGCACGCCGATGGTCTGCACAGTACGCAGGCCCGCACGCGTCAGCGTATTGGCAAGGTCGGAGGCGCCGGTGTAGTCGTCGGCGATGCAGCCCAAGGCAAGTATCACGGCTTCACTCCTGCGTAAGGCTTGAACCAGGCGAGCCCATCCGTTGTCTTGCCGCGCGGATTGTATTCGCAGCCGACGAAGCCGGTATAGCCGAGCCGGTCGAGCTCATCGAACAGGAACGGATAGTTGAGCTCCTCGCCGTCAGGCTCGTTGCGCGAGGGAATGCTGGCGATCTGGATGTGGCCGATGATCGGCATCATCTCGCGCAGCCGCATCGTGACGTCGCCATGGATGATCTGGCAGTGATAGATGTCGAACTGGAGTTTGAGGTTCGGCAGCCTCAACTCCTGGATCAGGTCGCGCGCGAAGCCGAAATCGTTGAGGAAGTAGCCGGGCACGTTGCGCGCATTGATCGGCTCGATCACGACGTCGATGCCGTGCGGCGCGAAGAACTCCGCGGCCCAGGCCACCGACTTGTAGAAGGCCTCGATCGCCACGCGCTCGCCGCGGTTGGCGATGCCGGCCATCAGGTGCAGGCACTTGACCCCGGTCGCCTTCGCATAGGGCAGTGCCGTCTCCAGGCTTGCCTTGAGATCGGAGAAGCGTGATGGCAGCGCGGCAAAGCCCTTCTCACCGGCGTTCCAGTCGCCCGGCGGCAGGTTGAACAGCGCCTGGGTCAGGCCGTTGCGCTTGAGCCGTTCGCCGACCGCCTCGGCGGGATGCTCATAGGGAAACAGGAACTCGACTGCGGTGAAGCCCGCTTGCGCGGCGGCATCGAACCGGTCGAGGAACGGCACCTCGGTGAACATCATCGAGAGATTGGCGGCAAAACGGGGCATCGGAATCCTCTCAGCTCTACTTGTCGCCGGGCAGCTTGACGCCGGTGACCTGCGCATACATCCGCGCCACCGAAGCGTCATCGTCACGGCCCATGCCGGCGGCTGACGTCATCAGAAACATCTGGAGCGCGGCGGCGGAGACCGGCACCGGGAATCTGGCGCTGCGCGCCATGTCCTGGATGATGCCAAGGTCTTTGACGAAGATCTCGACCGCGCTGCGCGGCGTGTAGTCGCCATCGAGCACGTGCGGCATCCGGTTCTCGAACATCCAGGAATTGCCCGCGGAGGCCGTGATCACCTCATAGACTTTGCGAATGTCGAGGCCCTGCTTGGCCGCGAACGCCATCGCTTCGCTGGCGGCGGCGATGTGCACACCAGCGAGGAGCTGGTTGATCATCTTGAACGCGGCGCCCTGCCCTGCGGCGTCCCCGAGCTCATAGACCTTTGCGGCCATGGCATCGAGAGCTGGCCGCGCCTTAGCAAAAGCGGCGGAGCTACCGGACGCGAGGATGGTCAGCTCGCCTTGCGCGGCGCGCTGCGCCCCACCGGAGATCGGCGCATCCAGATAATGCCGGCCGGTCGCCTCAAACTGCTTGGCAAGACGCCGCGCGACATCCGGATCCATGGTCGCCGAGGATATGAAGACGCTGCCCTTCGGCATGGTCTCGGCGGCGCCGTCCTTGCCGAACAGGATCGTTTCGGTCTGGGCAGCGTTAACCACGACGCTGACGACGATGTCGGCGTCCTTGGCAGCGTCAGCCGGCGTCTTGGCACCCGCGCCACCGTCCTTTACGAAGCGCGCGACGGCATCGTCCGAGACGTCGCAGCCGGTGACGGCATGGCCGGCGCGTTTCAGCGAGGTCGCCATGCCAAAGCCCATCGAGCCGAGCCCGATCACGACGATGCGCTGATTTTGTGACGTGGAGGCGGACATGCAACTGACCCTTGCGAACGTTTCCCGGACCGCCGCCCTTTGCGGCGGCTCGGCGAACCGATAACACGGCTTGGCCGCGCTGCCAAAGCGTGAGACAAGCAGGCATGACGGCCATGAGCAATGAGACACGGCTGCGCGAGGATATCTGCCGCTTCGGGCGGTCGCTGTTCGAGCGCGGGCTGACGCCGGGCTCCTCCGGCAATATCAGCGTCAGGCTGGACGGCGGCGGCTGGCTGGTGACGCCGACCAACGCCTCGCTTGGTTTCCTCGATCCGGCAAAGCTGTCGCGGCTGGATAGCCGGGGACGGCTGGTTTCAGGCGATGCGCCGACCAAGGAAGTTCCGCTGCACACGGCGCTCTATGACACGCGCGGGAGCGCGCGCGCGATCGTGCACCTGCACTCGACCCATTCGGTTGCGCTCTCGATGCTGCCCGAGATCGACCCGCGCGCCGCGCTGCCGCCGATGACGGCCTACTATCTGATGAAATGCGGCGCCACCGCGCTCGTGCCGTATTATCGCCCTGGCGATCCTGCCGTCGCGGATGCGATCAAAGGGCTGGCGGGGAAATATTCATCGGTGCTGCTCGCCAATCACGGCCCAGTCGTCGCCGGCGACACGCTGGAAGCCGCGGTGTTCGCGACGGAAGAGCTGGAGGAAACGGCAAAGCTGTACCTGCTGCTGCGCGGGATGAACCCACGGTATTTGTCGCCGG
Source organism: Bradyrhizobium sp. 147 (assembly GCF_023073935.1). Taxonomy (NCBI): domain Bacteria; kingdom Pseudomonadati; phylum Pseudomonadota; class Alphaproteobacteria; order Hyphomicrobiales; family Nitrobacteraceae; genus Bradyrhizobium; species Bradyrhizobium sp. 147. The sequence goes on from NZ_JADPKL010000070.1 coordinate 14,415, forward strand.
AGCAGGTGCAGGATCTGGCGAAGGTGTTCGGGGTGACGCTGCCGGAGCATGGGCATGGGGACTAGCGATTTGCGGTTAGGAATGGACGAGCGTCGCCTCGCCCACTGTCATTCCCCGCGAAAGCGGGGAATCCAGTACGCCGCGGCTTATCCGTCTCTCGCTGGCGTCTCTGGAATGCTGGATCGCCCGATCAAGTCGGGCGATGACACCGCGTGTGCGGGGGCAGCTTGCTCCACACTTCGTGCCTACAACCCCAGATACGCCTTCCTCACGTCGGGATTGCCCTTGATCTCCGCGGCCGCGCCCTGCATCAGCACGCGGCCGGTTTGCAGGATGTAGGCGCGATCGGCGATCTCGAGGCACTCGGCCATGCGCTGCTCGACGATCAGCACGGTCATGCCGGCGTCGCGGATGCGCTTCACGGCCTGAAAGATCTCGTCCACCAGCTTTGGCATGATACCCTGCGAAGGCTCGTCCAGCATCAACAGCCGCGGACGCGTCATCAGCGCGCGGCCGATCGCGAGCATCTGCTGTTCGCCACCGGAGAGCGTCTCGGCGCGCTGCTCCAGGCGTTCGGACAGACGCGGGAAAAGCTGGAAGACGAGATCGAGCGGCTCCTCACGGTTCGCCTCGCCGCGATAGAGATAGCTGCCGAGGCGCAGATTGTCGCGCACCGACAGGCGAGGGAACAGGCGGCGGTTCTCGGGCACATAGGCAATGCCGGTGGCCGTGATGTGATGCTGCGCCATGCCATCGAGACGCTTGCCGTCGAATGTCACCGTGCCCGAACGCGGCCGCTCGGCGCCGGCGATGGACTTGAGCAGCGTCGACTTGCCCGCGCCGTTGGCGCCGGCAACGCAGACGATCTCGCCCTTCTGAACCTCGATCGAGACCGCGGAGATCGCGACCAGGCCCTGGTAGGCGGTCGTGACTTCACGCACCGACAGCATGACGATCTCCCAGATATGCGCTGATCACCTTGGGATCGCGGACGACCTCAGCAGGCTTGCCCTCGACCAGCACCTTGCCGAGGTCGAGCACGATGGCGCGGTCGACCAAAGGCATCACGATCTCCATGACGTGCTCGACCATCAGCACGGTGATGCCGGCATCGCGCACCTTGCGCACCAAGCCGACGCCAGTCTGCGCCTCCGTCGGCGTGAGGCCGGTGAGGACTTCGTCGAGCAGCAGCAGCTTTGGCTCGGTTGCCAGCGCACGCGCGACTTCGAGGCGGCGCTTTTCGGCCGGCACGAGGTCGCTTGCGAGCACATCGGCGCGCGCGGCAAGGCCGGTGAATTCGAGCACCTCATGCGCCTTGCGGCGCGCCTCACGCATCAGGGTGTTGCGAACCAAGGCGCCGACGATGACGTTGTCGATGACCGTCATGGTCTCAAAGCTCTTGACCACCTGGAAGGTGCGCCCGATGCCGCGCTGGCAGCGCTCGGCCGCCGGCATGCGGGTAACATCCTCGCCGTCGAACCAGATCGAGCCTTGCGTCGGCGGCAGCACCCCCGCGATGAGATTGAACAATGTCGACTTGCCGGCGCCGTTCGGGCCGATCAGGCCGACGATCTCGCCGCGGCCGACCGAGATCGAGACATCGCTGTTGGCGACGAGCCCGCCGAACCTCTGCCAGACGCCGCGTGTTTCAAGCAGCGCGGTCATCGCGTGGCTCCCGTCTTGTTCGGGCGCGAAAACAGGCTCAACAGCCCTCGCGGCAAGGCCAACGAGATCAGGACGATCAGCGTGCCGTAAACAATGAGGTCGACACCGCGTCCCGAGCCGCCGAACTTGAAGCGCGTCAGCTCAGTCAGCGGGATCAGGATGGCGGCGCCGAGCACCGGCCCCCACAGGGTGCCGATGCCGCCGAGCACGGCGGGCAAGGCCATGAGCAACGAAAACTGGAAGCCCATGACGCTTTCGGGATCGATGTAGGAGACGAACTGGGCGTAGAAGCTGCCACCCACCGCGACCAGGAAGGCGGAGACGGCGGCCGCGCCCATCTTGGAATTGAACACGACGACGCCGAGGCTCTCGGCCGCCTCCGGATTGTCCTTTACCGCACGCCACCAATAGCCCCATTTGGAATCTTCCAGCCACCAAGTGACGAACCAGGCGAGGCAGCACAGCGCCAGCGCGAAGTAGAAGTACGGCAGCTTCGTGCGCAGGAATTGGAATTTCAGCCAGCTGTCGCCGCGGATTGGAATGGTGATGCCCATCGCGGCGCCGGCCCATTCCCAGTTATGGAACAGAAGCAACCCGATCTCAGCGATGACGATGGTGGCGATCACGAAGTAATGGCCGCGCAGGCGGAAGAAGGGATAACCGAGTCCCATCGCGATCAGCGCCGACACCACGCCGCCCGCCAGCATGCCGAACCAGGGCAGCACGCCGAACTTCATGAACAGCAGCTCGGTGGTATAGGCACCCAGGCCGAAATACAGCGCGTGCCCAAGCGAAATCTGCCCGCAATAGCCGGACAGGATGTTCCAGCTTTGTGACAGTCCCGCATACATCAGCGTCAGGATCAGGATGTTCTGGACGACGACGTCCTTCACGAACAATGGCGTCAGCGCGGCAACCACGGCGAGCACCGCGGCGATGACGAGGTCGCGGCGGCGCCGCGCTGCAAAATCCTTGTCCATCATATCGATCCGAACAGGCCGCGCGGCCGGACGAAGACGACCAGCAGATAGACCGCGTAGATACCGACCGATTTCAGCGACGGCGGCAGCACCAGCGCGGTCACCGCTTCGACCAGACCGACGATGATGCCGCCGGCGAAGGCGCCGAACACGCTGCCGAAGCCGCCGAGCGCCACCGTCACGTAGGCGATCAGGGCGAAGGACGCGCCAACGTCGGGATAGATGTAGAAGAAGCTCGCCATGATCGCACCCGCAAGGCCGACCAGCGCGGCGCCGAGCCCCCAACCGAACGCGAACACGCGGTTCTTGTCGATGCCGACAAGTGCGACCGCACCGGGATCTTCACGCGTGGCTTCCAGCGCGCGGCCGAAGTCGGTGCGGTGGATGAAGAGATAGAGACCGGCGAAAGCGAGAATCGAGACCAGCGCCCCAACCAGCTGCGGCTCCGGCAGGAAAATGCCGGCAACCGAGATGGTTTTACCGCCGAGCCAGGACTGGGGGATGCTGCGATAGTCCGGCGTGAAGAAGTACTGCGCGAGGCCGCGCATGACGATGGCCAGGCCGAAGGTCGAGAAGATCTGCACCATGCCGGCATTGGCCTTGGCGCGCATGGCGAAGCGTACAATGAGTAAGTAGACTACCGCCCCTAAGATAAAGAGCGCCGCGGCGACCAGCGGCGCAGACAGCAAGGGGTCGATCGCGAAGAACGCGAACAGAAAGAAGGACAGGTACATCGCGATCATCAGGAACTCGCCATGGGCGAAGTTCGTGACGTCCATCAGGCCGAAGATTAGCGCGAGGCCGACCGCGATCAGTCCGTAGAGCAGGCCCATGAGCAGGCCGCTCGCGAGACTTTGGATAATGGCTTGGGCTGTCACCTCTGATCCCCCGTTCGAAACGTCATAGTTTGCTCCGTCATTGCGAGCGAAGCGAAGCAATCCAGAATCTCACCGCCGAGGCAGTCTGGATTGCTTTCGTCGCTACGCTCCTCGCAATGACGAGGCATTCACGACGACCTCGATCTTCTATCCTGCTCCAGCAGCGTCTTACTTCATCGGCCAGATCGCCTCGGCGATCGCGGCCTGCGGCGGGAAGATGGTGACGAACTTGCCGCCAACATATTGCAGCAGCACCGGGTCGGCGTCGTTGTTCTGGCCCATCTCGTCGAACTTGACGCGCTTCCAGGGCATGATGGTCTGCTCGCCCGGGATGTCGGTCGCCGCCAGCGCATCGCGAATCTTCTCGCCGTCGGTCGACTTGGCGCGGCTGATGGCGTCGGCGAGGATGATCAGGCCCATGAACTGGCGCGAGGTGAGGTCGTTGAAGTCCTTGCCCGACTTCGCCTTGAACATGTCGTTGATCTTGCCGACCATCGGGCGCTTCTGCGCGAGGTCGAGCGAGAAGGTGCCGCGCGAGATCACGCCTTCGAGCTTGTCGCCGACGGCATCATAGAGCGCCTTCTCCGAGAAGCCGGCATCCTGCGCCACGATCGCGTTCGGCTTGTAACCGAGCTCGGCCATGGTCTTGACCAGGAGGATGCCATCGGTGGTGTAGCTCGACGGCATCAGCACGTCGGCGTTGGCGGACTTGAGCTGCTGCACCTCGGCCGAGAGCGAGGGCGAGTTGGCACGGTATTTGATGTCGGTGACGATCTTGTAGCCGCGCTCGCCGGCGATCTTGGCCTGAGCGTTGCCGGAGTCCGTGCCGAAGATGGTGTCCTCGTGGAACAGCGACAGCGTCTCGATCTTGGTGCCCTTCTTCTTCATGGCATCGAAGAAGTCGAACATTGCGGCCGAGTACATCTCGTCATGCGGCGCGGCACGGAAATAGTATTTCAGGCCGCGGCGATGCAGGCTCGGCGAGGAATTGTCGGCGGAGACGAACGGGATCTGGTAGCGCTCGCAGATCTGGCTGACAGTGACGGCGACCGCGCTCTGATAGGTGCCGATGATGGCGGCGACTTTTTCCTGCGTGATCAGGCGCTCGGCCTCGGCACGCCCCTTCTGCGGATCGGCCTGGTGGTCGGCGAACACGAGGCGGACCTTGGCGCCGCCGAGCCCCGGCAGGCCTTCACCTTTCGCCAGGGGCAGGTCGAAATCGGTGTCCTTGTTGATGACTTCGAGCGCGGTCTCATAGGCCTTCTGGGCATCGACGCCCTGCTGCGCGCTGCCGCCGGAGAACGGATAGATCACGCCGATCACGACTTCCGAGGTCTGTGCGCGCGCTGCCAGCGGCACCAGCGCGGCCGTAGCGGTAGCTCCCAACAACACGTCGCGGCGAGAGATCGTCATGGCAAAGTCCCCTGTTACTGAATTTCGACTGATCGAATGAAGTGATTGATGGATGCGGTAAAGCCCGAACAAGCAGCAAACGCTGCCTACTAAATCACGGCCATGGTCCTGTTCTTGAGATCCGTCACCAGCATCAGGCCGGGCGAATGCGTGATCGCGAACGGCAGCTTTGCTGCGTTGATCACCGATTGCGGCGTGACGCCGCAAGCCCAGAACACCGGGATCTCGTCATCGGCGACCGGCACGGGATCACCGTAATCGGGCTTGGCAATGTCCTTGATGCCGATCAGATGCGGATGGCCGAGATGCACCGGCGCACCGTGCACGGCGGGATAGCGCGAGGTGATCTGCACCGCGCGGATCGCATCCGCCGGCTTGAACGGGCGCATCGACACCACCATCGGACCGGCGAACGGTCCGGCCTCGCCGCAAGCGATGTTGGTGCGGTACATCGGCACGCGCACGTTCTGTTCGATGTGACGGATCGGCATGCCCTCCTCGAGCAGCGCCTCTTCGAACGAGAAGGAGCAGCCAAGCACGAAGGTCACGAGATCGTCGCGCCAGCAGCTCTTCACGTCGGTCGGCTCGTCGACGACCTCGCCGTCACGCCAGACGCGATAGCGCGGCACGTCGGTGCGGATGTCGAGATCGACGCCGAGCGAGGGGATGTGCGGGCTGCCGACGTCGGACATGCCGATGATCGGGCACGGCTTCGGATTGAGCTGGCAGAAGCGGTGAAAGGCGCTGGCATATTCCGCCGGCAGGATCGCCAGATTGCCCTGGACGAAGCCGGGCGCAACGCCGGCGGTGGAGGCGACCTGCCCTTCGCGATAGGCAAGCCGCGCCTTGCGGCTCGGGAGCGTGTCGGGCGTTTCAGTTTGCTGCGCTGCCACCAAAACAGTCATGGGATCGACCTGCCTATAAACTCGACAAAGACAAGCCAACACCAAGCGTGCTATAAAGTCTAATCGTCGTTTCTAATCAAACTCGATAAATTTTTTTTATCGATTAGGAAGATCCTTCCAATGCTGGACTTCAGGTCGATCGAGACATTTCTCTGGGTTGTGAAGCTCGGCAGCTTTCGGGGCGCCGCGCAACGGCTCAACACAACCCAGCCGGCGATCTCCCAGCGCATCGCCCAGCTCGAGCGCGAGATGGGCGTAAAGCTGCTCAACCGCGACCATCGCGTGGCCTCGCCGACCCCGAGCGGCCGGCAGATGATGGTCTATGCGGAGAAGCTGATCGGGCTGCGCGCCGCGATGATGGCGGAGATCGGCGACCGCTCGGCGATGCGCGGCGTGATGCGACTCGGCGTCGCCGAGACCATCGTGCACACTTGGCTGCCGCGCCTGGTGAAGAGCATGAACGAGGTCTATCCGAACCTGTCGCTGGAGATCGAGGTCGACATCACGCCGAACCTCACCGCCCGCCTGCTCGCGCAGGAGATCGAGCTTGCGTTCGTGGTGGGACCGCTGTCCGCTTCCGGCGTGCACAACCGCGTGCTCGCCGATTATCCGATCGGTTTCCTCGCCAGCCCCTCGCTCGGCCTCGGCAAGGGCCCGGTGACGCCGGCGGAGCTCGCGCGATTTCCGATCATCACCTTCCCGCGCAAGACCAAGCCTTACGAGGTCGTGCGCGAGGTGTTCGACCGGCCCGAGCTGCCGCCGATCCGACTGCATGCCTCCGCCTCGCTGGCCACCGTCATCCACATGGCGGTCGAAGGGCTCGGCATCGCCGTGATCCCCGACGCCATCGTCGAGAACGAGCTCGCCGACGGGAGGCTGCAACTGCTCGACACCGATCTCGCGATCGCGCCGCTGACCTTCACCGCGAGTTGGCTCGCCTCGCCCGACGTCGTGGCTATCGAGCGCGTCGCGGAGCTGGCGCGGCAAATTGCGCAGAGCAGCCTCGCGGTTGACGCGCCCGCGCTGGCGCGTCATTGAAAAAGACGCCGGACAATTGAGAGACTGACCGCATGAGCCGAGCCGCCACCAACCTGCAGATCGATCCCGCCCGCCTCTGGGGCTCCATCCACGAGACCGCGCAGTTCGGCGCGACGGCCAAGGGTGGCGTGCGGCGGCTGACGCTCAGCTCCGAGGACAAGCAGGTCCGCGACTGGTTCCGCAAGGCCTGCGAAGACGCGGGCCTGGAGGTGCATGTCGATGCGCTCGGCTCGATGTTCGGCCTGCGCAAGGGGCGCGACATGACAAAGCCGCCCGTCGGCATCGGCTCGCATCTCGACACCCAGCCGACCGGCGGCAAGTATGATGGCATTCTGGGTACGCTCGGCGCACTGGAAGTGATCCGCACGCTGAACGATGCCGGCATCGAGACGGAAGCGCCGATCTGCATCGTCAACTGGACCAACGAGGAAGGCTCGCGCTTCGCACCGGCGATGATGGCGTCTGCCGCCTATGTCGGCGATTTCACCACCGATGACATTTTGGCGCGCAAGGACGCTGAAGGCATGACCGTCAGGCAGGCGCTCGACGGCATCGGTTATCGCGGCGACAAGCCGGTCGGTTTCCAGAAGCTCGGCTGCTTTGTCGAATTGCACATCGAGCAGGGCCCGATCCTGGAGGCCGAAGGCAAGACCATCGGCGTGGTCGATTCCGGCCAGGGCGTGCTGTGGTACGACGGCAAGATTTCCGGCTTCGAGAGCCATGCAGGCTCGACACCGATGCCGCTGCGGCGCGACGCGCTGGCGACATTGTCGGAGATCGTGCTGGCGATGGAAGCGATCGCGAAAAAGCATGGGCCGAACGCGGTCGGCACCATCGGCGAGGCCGTGATCGCAAATCCGTCCCGCAACGTCATTCCCGGCGAGATCGCCTTCACCATGGATTGCCGCAGCGCGGATGGTGCCATCATGGACGCGCTCGATCGCGATTTGCGCGCCGCGATTGCCGAGATCGCTGCGCGCCGCAAGGTCGAGGTCAAGATCGACCTGGTCTGGCGCAAGCCGCCGACGCATTTCGATCCCAAGCTGATTGCAGCGGTCGAGAACGCGGCGAAGACGCTCGGCTATTCCTCTCGCCGCATCACCTCCGGGGCGGGCCACGACGCCTGCAACCTCAACACCGTCATGCCGGCGGCGATGGTGTTCGTGCCCTGCAAGGACGGCATCAGCCATAACGAGCTGGAGGATGCCACGCAAGCGGACTGTGCCGCGGGGACCAACGTGCTCATGCACACCGTGCTGGCGATCGCCGGCGTCGCGTCCTGACCGGAGAGAACCATGCGCGGAGTTTTCGTCGACGCCAATGAAACGCTGGCCGTGATCATGGAGCGGCTGGAGAAGCCCGGCGATCCCAAAGTGCGGATCCACAGGAATCCCGATATCAAGCCGGAGCAATATCCGGAGATCCTCGACGGCGCCGAGATCGCCATCGTCGACCACACCGCACTGCCGACCGGGGTTGCGAGGAAGTGCACCGGCCTCAAGCACGTCGTGTTCCTGGGCACCGGCGCGCGCAGCTACATGAACCCGGAGGAACTGGCCGAGCTCGGCATCTCCGTGCATCTGATCAAGGGCTACGGCGACACGGCGGTGGCGGAATCCGCGATCGCGCTGATGTGGGCCTCGGCCCGCGTCATCGCGATGATGGATCGCGAGATGCGCGGCGGCAACTGGCTGCGCGAGGACGGTATGCAGCTCACCGGCAAGACGCTCGGGCTGATCGGCTTCGGCGGCATCGCCGCAGAAGTTGCGCGCATTGCGTCCGGTAGCGGCATGAAGGTGATCGCCTGGAACCGCTCGCCGAAGAGCCATCCTGGCGTGGAATTCACCGATCTCGATACCGTGCTGGCAAGGAGCGACGTCGTGTCGCTGCACCTGCTGCTCAATGACGAGACGCGCGGCACGATCACGCGCGAGAAGATCTTTGCGATGAAGCGCGGTGTCATCCTGATCAACACCGCTCGCGCCGCGATCGTGGACGAAGCCGCCATGATTGATGCGCTGAAATCGGGCCACATCCGCCATGCCGGCCTCGACGTCTTCAACGTCGAGCCGCTGCCCGGCGACCATCCGCTGACAAAATTGCCGAATGTGACGCTGTCGGCGCATTCCGCCTTCCGCACGCCGGAGGCGAGCGAGAACCTGATTGGCGCGGCGTGGGAGCACTGCCGCCGGATCGTGAAGGGATAACAGCAACAACCATGGCCGATTACCGCACCATCAAGGCAGAGAAGCTCACCAGCGTCATCCATGCCATCGCCAAGGCGGGCGGATCCACCGATCGCGAAGCCGAACTGGTCTCCACCAACCTCGTCGAGGCGAACCTGAAAGGCCACGACTCGCACGGCGTCGGCATGATTCCGCGCTATGCCGAGGCGGTCGCCGAGGGCGGCCTCGCGGTCAACCAGCATGTCAAGATCGTGATGGATACGGGCCCCCTGCTGACCCTCGACGGCCTCACCGGCTACGGCCAGGTGATGGGCCATGAGGCGATGGAGCTAGGCGCCGAGCGCGCCAAGCGCAACGGCGTGTGCGTCGTCGGCCTCTCCAACTCGCACCATATCGGCCGCATCGGCCATTGGGCCGAGCAGTGCATTGAGCACGGGCTGGTGTCGATCCACTTCGTCAACGTGATCTCGCGCCCGATCGTGGCGCCCTGGGGTGGCAGCGATGCGCGCCACGGCACCAATCCGTTCTGCGTCGGCATCCCGCGCGAAGGCCACGAGCCGATCGTGCTCGACTTCGCCACCAGCAAGATCGCGCAGGGCAAGACCCGCGTCGCCTACAACAAGGGGGTCGCGCTCGAGCCCGGCACCATCATCGATAACGAAGGCAGGCCAACCACGAACCCGCGCTACACCGTGATCGCCCCGCACGGCGCCATCCTGCCGTTCGGCGAGCATAAGGGTTCTGGGTTGGCGTTGGTGTGCGAAATTCTCGGCGGCGCACTTTCGGGCGGGCAGGTCGTCAAAGGACCGGCCGACAGCAAGCGCCGCGTCCTCAACGGCATGCTCTCGATCATCATCGATCCGAACAAGCTCGGCACCGGCGAGAACCTCGCGCGCGAAGTCGAGAGCTTCGTTGCCTGGCACACCGGCTCGCCCCCCGCCCCCGGCGTCGACAAGGTGAAGATCGCCGGCGAGCCCGAGCGCGAGACCAAGAAGAAGCGGCTCGCCGAGGGCATTCCTGTGGATCCGAATACCTGGCAGGAGATTCTGGACGCCGGAAAGCGGTTCGGGCTTGATCAGGCGACGATTGAGAAGATTGTGGGCTAAGCAGAGCGAAGCACGCTTGTCTTCCCCTTCTCCCCTTGTGAAGGGGGCGCGAAGCGCCGGATGAGGGGGTTCTCGCAGCGAGCAAAAACCCACAATGAGAGGTCTGCTTCCGCGAAGATACACCCTCACCCGTCTTCGACGCTTCGCATTGAAGCCATCCTCTCCCACAAGGGGAGAGGGTAAAACAGCGAACTAGTCTACCATCTCCGCCACCGCCTTGCCGCAGGCAGTGGTGTCGGCATTGCCGCCGAGGTCCTTCGTCCGCAGCGTGCGTTCGGCGAGCGTGCGCTCGATCGCGTCGACGATCGACTTGCCGGCTTCCTTCTCGCCGAGATGCTCGAGCATCATCGCGCCCGACCAAATCATGCCGATCGGGTTGGCGATGCCCTGCCCCGCGATATCGGGCGCCGAGCCGTGCACCGGCTCGAACACGGATGGGAAATTGCGCTCGGGATTGATGTTGCCAGACGGCGCGATGCCGATGGTGCCGGTACAGGCCGGGCCGAGATCGGAGAGGATGTCACCGAACAGATTGGAGCCGACCACGACGTCGAACCAGTCTGGATGCAGCACGAAGTTCGCGGTGAGAATATCGATGTGGTACTTGTCCCATTTCACGCCCGGAAACTTCTTGGCCATCGCCTCCACGCGTTCATCCCAATAGGGCATGGTGATGGAGATGCCGTTCGACTTCGTCGCCGAGGTCAAGTGCTTCTTCGGCCGCGACTGCGCGAGTTCGAAGGCGAACTTCAGGATGCGGTCAACGCCGGTGCGAGTCATCACTGTCTGCTGCGTCACGAACTCGCGCTCGGTGTCCGGGAACATGCGGCCACCGACGGAGGAATATTCACCTTCCGTGTTCTCGCGCACCACCCAGAAATCGATGTCGCCGGGCTTGCGGTTCGCCAGCGGCGACGGCACGCCGGGCATCAGCCGCACGGGACGCAGGTTCACATACTGGTCGAACTCGCGGCGGAATTTGATCAGCGAGCCCCACAGCGAGACGTGATCCGGAATCTTGGCCGGCCAGCCGACCGCGCCGAAATAGATCGCATCGTGCTTACCGATCTTTTCCTTCCAGTCATCTGGCATCATCTGGCCGTGCTTCTCGTAATAATCCCAGGACGAGAAGTCGAAATGGTCGAATTGCAGGGACACCCCGTGCTTCTTCGCCGCCGCCTCCAAAACGCGCAGGCCCTCAGGCATCACTTCCTTGCCGATGCCGTCGCCGGGAATGATTGCGATCCGGTATTGTTTCTTGCTCATCGAGACGTCCTTGGTTGGTTTCGGCAGCCGCCTTTTGATTGCACTGCAATGGACCAAACGCGGCGGCAGTGCAACGCTGCACTGCAATGTTGACCGTGGCGCGACCGAGCGCCTACTGATCTGATCCTGTTCCCATCCTGCGAGTACCCCTCATGGATCTGCATCTGCGCGGCAAGCGCGTCCTGATCACGGGCGCATCCAAGGGCATCGGCGCGGCCGCCGCTGAGGCGTTTGCCGAGGAAGGCGCGCATCTGCTGCTTGCAGCCCGCAGCGGCGAGCAGCTCAAGGCGCTGGCCGAGCGGTTGCGTTCCGCGCACCAGATCGACGCCGCGACGAGTGTCGTCGATCTGCGCAAAGCCGAGGACATTGCGCGGCTCGCCAAGGAGGCCGCCGGCATCGACATCCTCGTCAACAATGCCGGCGACATCCCCGGCGGGTCCATCGACAAGATCGACGAGGCGACCTGGCGGCACGCCTGGGAATTGAAGGTGTTCGGGTACATCAACCTCACGCGGCAGATCTACGCGCAGATGAAGGCCAGGGGTGGCGGCGTGATCGTCAACGACATCGGCGCGGCCGGCGAGAAGTTTGATGCCAATTACATCTGCGGCAGCGCCGGCAATGCTGCGCTGATGGCGTTCACCCGTGCCCTCGGTGGAAAAAGTCTCGCCGACAACATCCGTGTGGTTGGCATCAATCCCGGCCCTGTCGGCACCGACCGCCACGTCACGCTGCTCAAGACGCGGGCAAAGCACCAATTCGGCGACGAGAGCCGCTACAGGGAATTCCAGAAGAGTCTGCCGCTCGGGCGCCCTGCGCATGCGCGCGAGATCGGCGACCTCATGGCGTTCCTGGCGTCGGATCGCTCGGGCTATACGTCGGGCGTGATCTATACCGTCGATGGCGGCATCAGCGCCGGCTGGGGTTAACTCTGTCCTCGTCATTGCGAGCGCAGCGAAGCAAATCCAGGAATGTATCGGCGGGTAAGAGTCTGGATTGCTTCGCTACGCTCGCAATGATGGTTGAAACACAGGAGCACGATAATTGTCTCAAGAGCTGATTCGCGAAACTGCGTGCACCGTCGTCGACAAATTGCGGTCCGGCGACGTCTCGCCGCTCGAGCTGCTGGATGTGCTGGAGAAGCGCATCAGTGAAGTCGACAGCAAGGTCAACGCGCTGCCGACGCTGTGCTTCGACCGCGCCCGGGATAACGCCAAGGCGCTGATGCAGAAGCCGGCCGGCGCGCGCGGGCTGCTCGCGGGCCTGCCGGTGCCGATCAAGGATCTGACCGACGTTGCGGGCGTGCTGAACACCCAGGGCTCGCCGATCTTCAAGGACAACATCCCAGCGAAATCCGATCTCATGGTCGAGAACCTCGAGGCCAACGGCGCAGTCGTCTACGCCAAATCCAACACTCCGGAATTCGGCGCCGGCGCCAACACCTTCAACGAGGTATTCGGCGCGACCCTCAATCCCTGGGATACTTCGAAATCTGCGGCCGGGTCCTCCGGCGGCGCAGCAGTTGCGCTCGCCACCGGCATGGCCTGGCTCGCGCAGGGCTCAGACATGGGCGGCAGCCTGCGCAGCCCTGCGAGCTTCTGCGGCATCGTCGGCATGCGGCCGAGCATCGGCCGCGTCGCGCATACGCCGAAGGCAGGCATCGACCGCAATCTGGGCGTGCAGGGTCCGATGGCACGCAACGTCGAGGATCTCGCGCTGCTGCTGGATGCCATGAGCGGCGACTATGCCGCCGATCCGCTGTCGCTGCCGGCGCCTTTGACTTCTTTTCTCTCGGCGGCGCAGTCTGGCAAGAGGCCGAAGCGCATCGCCTATTCGCCCGATCTCGGCATCACGCCGGTCGATCCCGAGGTCAAGGCGATCACGGGCAAGGCGGCTGAACGTTTTGCCGAGGCCGGCGTCATCGTCGAGGAGGCGCATCCGGACTGGCGCGAGGCGCATGAATGCTTCCACGTGCTGCGCGCTTTCGATTTCGCGATCAGCAAGGCGCAACTTCTCCGGACCAAGCGTGACCTGCTCAAGCCCGAGGTGATCTGGAACATCGAGGAAGGCCTCAAGCTCACCGTCGAGCAGCTTGCGCGCGCCGAGGCCCAGCGCGTTGGCATGACGGCGCGCGCCGTCGAGTTCTTCAAGACCTACGACCTCCTGCTGGTGCCGACGACGATCGTGCCGCCCTTCCCGGTCGAGCATCGCTATGTCGCCGAATGCGCCGGCAAGACGTTCGAGAACTATGTCGAATGGCTCGGCATCGTCTACGCCATCACGCTCGCCTGCTGCCCGTCGCTGTCGCTGCCCTGCGGCTTTACCGCGTCCGGCCTGCCTGTCGGCGTGCAGGTGGTCGGCGCACCGCGCGCAGATGCGCAGGTGATTGCAGGCGCGAAGGTGCTGGAGGATATATTGGGCCTGCGCGGCACGACCCCGATTGATCCGAAGGTGAAGAATTAATCTCGCTCTGGTGCCCGGATGCAGCGCAGCGCTCTTTCAGCGATGCGCTGCATCGCCGGGGCCGAGCGTCACCGCGCGCCTGATGCCTCCAGACTCCGGCTATAGCGCGACATCGCAAAGCAAAAGACAAAATAGATTGCGGCGACGAAGATATAGACCTCGACGGAAAACTGCTGCCAAGCGGGATCGATGATCGCGGTCTTCGCCGTCGTCAGCAGGTCGAAGATGCCGATGATCAGCACGAGACTGGTATCCTTGAAGAAGGCGATGAAGGTGTTGACCAGTGGCGGGATGACGTGGCGGATCGCCTGCGGCAAGATGATCAGCCGGTGCTTGCGCCAGTAGGACAGTCCCAGCGCGTCGGCAGCCTCATACTGCCCGCGCGGTACGGCCTGGAGACCACCGCGGATGACTTCGGCAAGGTAGGCGCCCGCGAACAGTATGATCGCGATCTGTGCGCGCAACAGCTTGTCGATGTTGAACCCACTCGGCATGAACAGCGGAAACATCACGCTCGCCATGAACAAGAGGCTCACCAGCGGCACGCCGCGGATCAGCTCGACATAGAGCACGCTAAGCGAGCGGATTGCCGGAAGCTTCGAACGACGGCCGAGCGCGACGAGGATGCCGAGCGGAAAGCCGAACGCGAGTCCAAACGTCGCCAGGATCAGCGTGACCGGCAATCCGCCCCAGCGGTCCTGCGAGACGAACGAGAGCCCGAGCACCCCGCCCCACATCAGCACGCTGATCAGCGCGAGTGCACCGATCCAGATGAAAACGAGTTCGCGCCGCCACAGCGCGCGGCGGGTCGAGAGATAGAACAGCGCGATGAACAGCACGACCGACAACGCCGGTCGCCACTGCTCGTCGAATGGATAGGTGCCGAACAGGATGAAGCGGTACTTTTCGGGGATGACAGCCCAGCAGGCGCCGATGCCGCGCACCGCGCGGCAAGCGCTGGAATCATTCGCCGGCGTAAGCCAGACAGCGCTGGCGATGCCCCATTGCACGAAGCTGATCACGCCCTTCGCGAGCACCGCCAGCAGCACGATCGTGAGGATGCCGTTCGGAATCGAGGAGAACAAGTTGCTGCGCAGCCAGCGCAGCATCGGATTACCAACTTGCGGGCGGCGAGCGGCACGCGGCACGTCCGGCATATCGCTGATCGCCGTCATTCTCAGCGCTCCACCAGCGCGATGCGCGCATTGTACCAGTTCATGAAAAAGCTGATCCCGAGACTGATGGTCAAGAACACCGCCATGATCAGCGCGATCGCCTCGATCGCCTGCCCGGTCTGGTTCAGCGTGGTGTTGGCGATCGAGACCACGTCCTGGTAACCGATCGCGACCGCAAGCGATGAGTTCTTTGTCAAATTGAGATACTGACTGGTCATCGGCGGAACGATCACGCGCAATGCCTGTGGCAGGATGATCTGCCGCAGCATGAAGCTGCGGCGCAGGCCAAGCGCGTTGGCGGCGTCCCACTGTCCCCGCGGCACCGACTGGATGCCGCTGCGCACGATCTCGGCGACGAAGGCCGAGGTGTAGGTGACGAGTGCGAGCAACAGCGCGAAATATTCCGGCGCCAGCGTCAGCCCACCAACAAAGTTGAAGCCGCGCAACTCGGGCCATTCGATGCTCCAGGATGCACCGAGCAGCACGGACGCCAGCGCCGGCAACGCAATCACCAGCGCAACCGCAAAGGGCCACGCCGACCGCGGCTTGCCATCGCGCATCTGCTGCGCGACCAGCGATCGCCGGACGATATAGAGCACCGCGCAACCCAGCACGGCGGTGCCGAGGACCGCGAGCTGCGCCGGCCCGAACGGGATCGCCGGCAGGATCAGGCCCCGATTGGACAGGAACACACCCTCGACTGGTCGCCACGCGGCGCGTGCGGCCGGCAGCGCCTGCATCAATACGTACCAGAACAGGAGCTGAAGCAGCAGCGGGATGTCGCGGAGCGTCTCGACATAGACCGCAGCGAGCCGTGACAGCAGCCAGTTCGCCGACAATCGCGAAATGCCGATCAGCGTGCCCAAAATCGTCGCGAGCACGATTCCGATCACGGCAACGCGCAAGGTGTTGGTGACGCCGACGACGAACGCCCAAAAATAAGTGTCTCTCGGATTATAGGCGAGCAGACTGTCGGCGATCGGCATGCCGGCCTCGCGACCGAGGAAGGCGAAGCCGGTCGTGATGCGCCGAGCCGAGAGGTTCGTGACGGTGTTGGACCAAAGGAAAGCGATGACCGCAACCGCGATGCCGACGACCAGCACCTGCCAGAACAGGCCTTTCAGCTCGCGGCGCCCGAAGGCGCCGAAGAAACGACGGCGTGGCGGCGGTCTCGGCACGTCTGATGTCACGGCACAAAAACCTTCTCAAAAGGCAGCGACTTCCGGCAGCGCACGTCAAGTGTTGCACCAAACCTCAATTCATGCAACAAATGTTTCATGGTCGAGCCTGCGAAATCCTCGCCGTTGAGCGAGCTGCGTATTGCATTGCCATCGCTCCCGATGCGCTTGCAGGAGGTCGGACGTTTCGTCGCCGCCAACGATTACGACGCCACCACCCGTTCCATGCGCGATCTCGCGGCGGAAGCCGGCGCCGATCCTGCCGCGTTCACGCGGCTTGCGAAGGCGATCGGCTATTCCGGCTGGGAGGAATTGCGCGCGGCGCTGACCGAGGCGCGGCGGCCATCGCAGGCGGCGCCCTTCTCCGGCCGCGCAAAGGGCCGTCGACACGGGCCGAACGCCGATGTCGCGCTCGTTATCGACAAGCTCCAGGCGGAGGCCGCGGGTCTTCGACGGATCCCGGCGCAGCCGATCGCGGAAGCTGCCCGCGCGCTGCACGACGCCAAGCGGATTTGGATCGCCGGCTATCGAAGCTGCCGCAGCGTCGCGGAATTGCTGAACTACGAGCTGCGACTGTTTCGACCCGAACAGGTCCAGCTCGTCGGCGCTTCCGGGCCCGACGACCTCGATCTCGGCGCCTTCCGGCCCGGGGAAGCGGTCATTGTCGTCGGATTCTTGCCCTACACGCATGCAAGCGTCTGCGTCGCACGGGCGGCCTATCGTACCGGCGCGACACTGGTCGCCATCGCGGATAGTCTCTCGGCACCCATGGCCGAGGGCGCCGACCACGTGCTGCTGTTCGAGGCGGCCTCCTCCCCCGGCTTCTTTCCGAGCCTCACTGGCGCGATTGCGATCGCGCAGTCGCTCGCGGCGGTCACGTTCTCGCTCGGCGGGGTTGCCGCGAAGAAGCGTCTGGAAAGTACTGAGGCGCGACTCGCCGCGGCCTCCACTTACGTCCCAGAGAAAGGTTGACCCATGGCCGCCCGCACCAGCCGTGTGCTGCATCGCTCATTGCGCGAAACGCCGCCTAAGGCGATCGGCGGTAAAGGCGTCTATCTCTTCGCCGAGGATGGCCGGCGCATCATTGATGCCTCCGGCGGCGCGGCGGTCTCCTGCCTCGGGCACCAGCACCCGCGCGTGATCGCGGCGATGGCGAAGCAGGCCGCGACGCTTGCCTATGCTCATACGGCGTTCTTCTCCTCCGAGCCGGCCGAGGCGCTGGCCGAAGCGCTGGTTGGGCACGAGCCCGGCGGTCTCGCCTATGCTTATTTCGTCAGCGGCGGATCGGAAGCGATCGAGGCCAGCATCAAGCTCGCGCGGCAATATTTCATCGAGCGCGGCGAGCCGCAGCGGCAACACTTCATCGCGCGGCGGCAGAGCTATCACGGCAACACGCTCGGCGCGCTTGCCGCCGGCGGCAATGCCTGGCGACGCGCGCCCTACGCGCCGCTGCTCTCGACTGCGTTCAGCCACGTGACGCCGGCCTTCGTCTATCACGAGAAGCGCGAGGGCGAGTCGGACGCGCAGTTCGTCGCGCGCCTTGCCGCCGAGCTCGAGGCCGAGTTTCAGCGGCTGGGGCCCGACACGGTCGCGGCGTTTCTCGCCGAGCCCGTGGTCGGCGCCACCGCCGGCGCCGTGACCGCGCCCGACGGCTACTTCAAGGCGATACGCGAGATCTGCGATCGGCACGGCGCGCTGCTGATCCTCGACGAGGTCATGTGCGGCATGGGCCGCACCGCCACCATGCACGCCTGGGAGCAGGAAGGTGTCGCGCCCGATATCCAGGCGATCGCAAAGGGGCTCGGCGGTGGCTACCAGCCGATCGGCGCGATGCTGGCGAGCGGCAAGATCATCGACACGATCCGCGCCGGCTCAGGCGCGTTCCAGCACGGTCACACTTATCTGGCGCATCCCCTCGCCTGCGCGGCCGCGCTCGCGGTGCAAAACGTGATCCGCGAGGACGGCCTGCTCGATCGGGTCAGGGAGCGCGGACGACAACTCGAGCAGCGGCTGACCGAACGCTTCGGCAATCACCACCATGTCGGCGACATCAGGGGCCGCGGCCTGTTCTGGGCCATCGAGCTCGTCGCCGATCGCGCCAGCCGCACCTCGTTCGATCCGGCGCTCAAGCTGCACCAGAAAATCAAGGCGGAGGCGCTCGCCAACGGGCTCGGCTGCTATCCCGGCGGCGG
Source organism: Bradyrhizobium sp. 147 (assembly GCF_023073935.1). NCBI lineage: Bacteria > Pseudomonadati > Pseudomonadota > Alphaproteobacteria > Hyphomicrobiales > Nitrobacteraceae > Bradyrhizobium > Bradyrhizobium sp. 147. Next base: position 32,860 of record NZ_JADPKL010000070.1, read on the forward strand.
CACCGTGGATGGTGTGCGCGGCGACCACGTGCTGCTGGCGCCGCCCTATATCGCTTCCGCAGACGAGATCGACCTGATCGTCGACAGGCTTGGCACGGCCGTCGACAACGTGTTGCGTAATGTCAATAACTGAGGGGAGAGTAGCATGATGAGGAAAGTGGTTATCGCAGCGGGCGTGCTCGCAGCGTCGGCTGTTGTCGCTTCGGCCGCGACGCTCGACACGGTGAAGAGCCGCGGCACGCTGGTGTGCGGCGTCAGCGCCGGCTTTGCCGGCTTCTCCGCGCCGGATTCGCAAGGCAATTACAAAGGCCTCGACGTCGACTATTGCCGCGCCCTTGCGGCCGGCGTGCTCGGTGATCCCAACAAGGTGCGTTACGTCTCGCTGACTGCGCAGAATCGCTTCACCGCACTGCAATCGGGCGAGATCGACGTACTCTACCGCAACTCGACCCAGACCTACTTGCGCGGCGTCACGCTGGGCCTGCGGCAGGGTCCGATCAACTTCTACGACGGTCAGGGCTTCGTGGTGAAGAAGGACCTCGGCGTGAAGGAGCTCAAGGACCTCAAGGGCGCCACCGTCTGCGTGGCTCAAGGCACCACGCATGAGGTCACGCTGGGCGATTACGGCCGCGCCAACGGCATCGACTGGAAGCCGCTGGTGTTCGACCGCATCGACACCATGTACCAGACCTTCTTCGGCGGCCGTTGCGATGCCATGACCCAGGACGCTTCCGCGCTCGCAGGTGCAGTGACCACCGCGGCGCCGAACCCGGCCGACTACGTCGTGCTGCCGCAGACCATCAGCAAGGAGCCGCTCGGCCCCTTCACCCGCAACGGCGACGAGGTCTGGAGCGACATCATCACCTGGCTGCATTACGGCCTGATCGAGGCAGAAGAGCTCGGCGTCACGCAAGCCAATGTTGACGAAATGGCGAAGTCGCAGACGCCTGCAATCCAGCGGCTCCTTGGTGCCTCCGGCGACCTCGGCTCGCGGCTTGGGCTCGACAACAAATGGCTGGTCGCGGCGATCAAGACCACCGGCAATTATGGCGAGATCTACGAGCGCAATGTCGGCAAGGCCAGCCCGCTCAAGCTCGATCGTGGCCTCAATGGTCTCTGGAGCAAAGGCGGCTTGATGTACGCCATTCCGTTCAAGTAAGGAGTTTACCTCTCCGCGCTTGGTCGGATTGCGCAGCAATCTGGGTGAGGCAGGACTCTCCACCCTCACCTTAGCGCAGATAGAGCCCCTCACCCCAGCCCTCTCCCCGTAAGAACGGGGAGAGGGAGAAGCAGCGAAGATATGCGGATCGCCCTCATCCACGCCCTCAAGCATTCCATCGCGCCGATCGAGACGGCGTTCGCGAAGGCTTGGCCCGAGGCACGGCTGATGAACCTACTCGACGACAGCCTGTCGGCCGATCTGGCGCGCGAGGGCGTGCTCAGCGATTCCATGACCGAGCGCTTCCTGGCACTGGGCGACTACGCGGCGGCAACGGGGGCGAATGGGATTTTGTTCACCTGTTCGGCCTTCGGTCCCTGCATCGAAGCGGTCGCGCGCGCCCATGCACCGATGCCGGTGCTGAGGCCGAACGAGGCCATGATCGAACGTGCCGTGACCATGGGTCAGCGCATCGGCCTGCTCTCGACTTTCCCGCCGACCCTGGCCTCGATGCCCGAGGAGTTTCCGGCCGCCGTCGAGGTCGTACCGAAACTTGCCGAAGGGGCGCTGGCGGCACTCGACCGCGGCGACCGCGCCACGCACGATCGGCTGATTGCAGACGCATCGCGCGATTTGCGCGATTGCGACGTCATTGCGCTGGCGCAGTTCAGCATCGCCGCGACGGCGCCGCTGGTCGCCGAGGCCACCGGCCGCCCTGTCGTAACCACACCGGACAGCGCGGTCGACAAGCTGATGAGGCTGCTGAAGGCGAAGGCCTAAGCGCCGTTCTTTTTTCGCCGGGCATCCTTGATCGCGACGGCCAGGGCGGCCTTCGTTTCGCTCACGAAGTCCTCGACCAATTCCTCACGCGTGGCATGCGCCGCCTCGCCGGTGAACAGACCCTGCTCGGCAAGCATCACGACGCCGTGCAGTGCCGCCCAGATCTTGAGCGCTTGCCGCTCGCGCAAGTAACCGACCGCCGGAGCCTCCAAGGCCTCGATCACGAGCGCAAAGGTTTCGCGCGTGGCCTCGTGCAGCTCGCTGCCCTTGGCGGCGCATGACACGGTGCGCGAGGCAAACATCAGGCGGTAGACACCATTGCGACGGAGGCCGAAATCGAGCGTGGCCAGCGCGAGCCGCGACAGCTTCGATTGCTTCGACGGCCTTGCCATCGCCTCGCGCAGAATTGCACTGAGCTGCCGGAACGCCTCCGCCGTCACCGCCGCGAGCAAGGCCTCGCGGTCGGCAAAATGCCGGTATGGGGCCGGCTGCGAGACGCCGAGCTGCTTGGCCAGCGCCTTGATGCTGATCGCCTCGGCGCCGCCGCGTTCCGCTTCGCGCAGAGCGGCCTTGATCAAGGCATCGCGAAGATCGCCATGGTGGTAGGTCTTCTCGGGCTTGCGAGTGAGTTGTGAGCGCATATCGAGCGAAGCCTATAAGTTTGCGCTTGACAGGGGAAGCCTGTCGCGAATGTAATAGGATATAACTTAAGAAGAACTCAGACGAGGAAACGCGCCGCCTTCGGGCCTCGCGCGCAAACGACCGAGGAAGCCGCGATGACAGAGCGACTGAAGGTTCACGTCGATCCCGACAAGTGCCAGGGCCACGCCCGCTGCAAGGCGCTCGCGCCGGAGCTATTCGAGCTCGACGAATTCGGCAACGCCCATGAAACCGGCGACGGCACGGTCCCGCCGGGTCTGGAAGACAAAGCCTGGCTTGCCAAATCCAACTGCCCGGAAATCGCAATCGACGTGATCGAGGAGTAGCGCGCTCTTCGCCCGCTCGCCTGTCTTCAGCGACCACGAACCGAGGGATTAGAGATGTCCGACGCCAGCCTGCCTGCCGCCCATCCACCCGTCACCGACTGGGTCCATGATTTCGACCACACCGATCCGCAATGGACGGAAGATCCCTTCCCGATCTGGGACCAGTTGCGCGCCGCGAGTCCGGTGGTGCACACAAAACGCTTCCTCGGCTGCTATCTGCCGACGACCTATGAAGCGGTGCGCGAGATCGCCAACGACACCACGCATTTCTCCTCGCGCCGGATCATCGTCCGCGACGTGCGGCCGGAGATCACCAGCAAGAACGCCGCCCCGCCGATCACCTCCGACCCGCCCGTGCACAAGCCGGCCAAGCAATTGCTGCTGCCGCCGTTCACGCCGGATGCGATGAAGAAGCTCGAACCGCGGGTCCGCGCCATCTGCAACGAACTGATCGACGACTTCATCGCCGAAAAGAGCGTGGACGCTGCGGCGAGCTACACGAAGCACATTCCGGTGCGCGCGATCGCGCATATGCTCGGCATTCCCGAGAGCGACAGCGACCTCTTCATCAACTGGATCCACATGATCCTCGAGCTCGGCATCAAGGACGAGACCAAGCTGCTCCAGGCCGTCGAGGAGATGAGCGCGTATTTCAGCGGACACATCGAGGCGCGCAAGACCAAGCCGACCGATGACCTGATCTCCTATCTGATGGATGCCAGGGACAAGGACGGCAATCCGCTTGAGGACTCCCACGTGGTGGGCTCGCTGCGCCTGCTGCTGATCGCCGGCATCGACACCACCTGGAGCGCGATCGGCTCCTCGCTGTGGCATCTTGCGAAAACGCCGGCCGATCGCGAGCGGCTGATCGCCGAGCCCGGGCTGATCCCGATCGCGGTGGAAGAGCTGCTGCGCGCCTATTCGCCGGTGACCATGGCGCGCGAGGTGGTCCAGGACACCACCATTTCGGGCTGCCCGGTCAAGGCGGGCAATATGGTGCTCTTGTCCTTCCCGGCGGCGAACCGTGACCCCAAGATGTTTCCGGACGCTGACAAAGTCGTGATCGACCGCCGCGAAAACCGCCACGCCGCCTTCGGGCTTGGCATCCATCGCTGCGTCGGTTCCAACCTTGCGCGCATGGAGATGCAGGTTGCGCTGGAGGAATGGCTGAGACGCATTCCAGACTTCGCGCTCGACCCGGCAGGCACCGTGACCTGGTCGCAGGGCACGGTGAGAGGCCCCCGCCAGTTGCCATTTCTGCTCGGAAAGGCGATGTAGGCCTCTCCAACAGAGTACGGGAGGCCGGACGTGACAGAGCAAGCAACCAAGCCGGCCTCTGGGCATTTTGACGTTGCCGACGCTGAACGGCGGATCAAGGCGATCTTCATCGGCTCGATCGGCAATCTCGTCGAATGGTACGATTTCTACGCCTATACGGCGTTCGCGCTCTACTTCGCTCCCGCGTTCTTCCCTGGTAACGACCCCGTCGTCCAGCAATTGAACGTCGCCGTCGTATTCGCGGCGACCTTCCTGATGCGGCCCTTGGGCGGCTGGTTCTTCGGCTATCTCGCCGACCATTTCGGTCGCCGCATCTCGCTGACCCTGTCCGTCGTCTTCATGTGCTTCGGCTCGCTGATCATCGCGCTGACGCCGACCTATGCCACGATCGGCTTCGCCGCACCGGTGATCCTGGCGCTCGCCCGTGTGATCGAGGGCCTGAGCCTCGGCGGCGAATATGGCGCCAGCGCCACCTACCTCAGCGAAGTCGCCGACCCCAAGCACCGCGGCTTCTATTCCAGCTTCCAGTACGTGACGCTGATCGGTGGTCAGCTCACCGCGATCATCGTGCTGCTGCTTCTGCAGAAGGTCTTCCTCACGCCGGCGGAGCTGAAGGAGTGGGGTTGGCGTATCCCCTTCGCGATCGGGGCGGCGCTCGCGATCTTCGCCGCGGTGATGCGGCGCGGCCTGCACGAGACCGAAGCGTTCGAGGAAGCCAAGAAGGTGGTGAAGCCGACCGGCTCGATCACCAATCTGCTGCGCTATCCGCGCGAACTGCTGTTAGTCGTCGGCCTCACCGCCGGCGGCACTGCGGCGTTCTACACCTTCACCACCTACATGCAGACCTTCGTCAAGCTTTCGGTCGGGCTGACCGAGGACCAGACCACTTTCGTGATCTTCGGCACGTTGATTTTCGCAACCATCCTCCAGCCCATCTACGGCGCCATCTCAGACAGGATCGGGCGCAAGCCGCTCTTGATCTTCTTCGGTGCCGCGGGCACGCTCGCGACCGTGCCGCTGCTGATGACGCTGAAGGAGACAAAGTCACCCTTCGTCGCGTTCATCCTGATCTGCGCCGCCTGGCTGTTCGTCGCCGGCTACACTTCGATCAATGCGGTGGTGAAGGCCGAGTTGTTCCCGACCAATGTCCGCGCGCTCGGCGTCGGCCTGCCCTACGCCATCACGGTCTCGATCTTCGGCGGCACGGCGCCGGCGATCGCGCTCTACTTCAAGAGCATCCGGCACGAGGAGTGGTTCTATTTCTATCTTGCCGGCATCATCTGCCTGTCGCTGATCATCTACTCCACCATGCGCGACACCAAGCACGCCTCTGCAATGCATCGGCACGAGTAGGCCATGACCGACGAGACGCCATCCGACAGCAAGCTGACGCGCACCAAGGAGAAATGGGCGCGCGAGGGCCGCTTCCTCACCGGCAAGATCACGCGGCCTGAAGACCAAAGGCTACCGCCCGGCCAGCATCTCACCAAGGATTGGCCGGTGCTCGATCTCGGGGTCGTGCCGCCGGTATCGCGTGAGCGCTGGCGGCTCGACGTCTATGGCGCGATCGAAAATCCCGTGTTCTGGACCTTCGACGAGTTTGTCGCGCAGAAGCAGGCGCGGTTCACCTCCGACATCCATTGCGTGACGACCTGGTCGCGCTATGACAATGAGTGGGAAGGACTCGCGACGCGTGAGCTGCTCGCGGCCTGCCAGCCGCGCGAGGATGCGCGCTTCGTCGTGCTGCATTCCTATGATGGTTACACCACCAATCTCGCGCTGGAAGACTTTGCCGCCGAGGATGCGCTGCTCGCCCATAGCTGGTCCGGCCAGCCGCTATCGGCCGAGCACGGCGGCCCGGTGCGGCTGGTCGTGCCGCATCTGTATTTCTGGAAGAGCGCCAAATGGCTCCAGGCCATCGAGTTTTTGAACAAGGACGCGCCGGGCTTCTGGGAAGTCCGCGGCTATCATAACCGCGGCGATCCATGGACCGGGCAGCGCTATTCAGGCGATTAGGTTGAACAAAGGACGGGGGGAAGTCCAATGGCGACGGAGCGCTTTCAATTCAGGGGTGAAGGCGGCCATCAGCTTTCGGCCGCGCTGGAGCTGCCGGACGGAGAGCCTGCGGCTTTCGCGCTGTTCGCGCATTGCTTCACCTGCGGCAAGGATACGCTGGCGGCCAAGCGCATCGCGGTCGCGCTCGCGGCCAAGGGCATTGCTGTGCTGCGCTTCGACTTCACCGGGCTCGGCTCCAGCGAGGGCGATTTCGCCAATTCCACGTTCTCCTCCAATGTCGCCGATCTCGTGCGCGCCGCCGATCACCTGCGCGCGACGCGCAGAGCGCCGTCCGTCTTGATCGGCCACAGCCTCGGCGGTGCCGCGATCCTCGCGGCAGCAGGACAGATCCCCGAAGCCACCGCGGTTGTGACCATCGCGGCGCCGTCCGATCCCGCCCACGTCACCGGTCTTTTCAAGGACCACATCGACAACATCCGCGCGCAGGGCGAAGTCGACGTTTCGCTGGCCGGCCGTACATTCCGGATCAAGCGTGAATTCCTCGACGATATCGTCGAGCATGAGCTGATGAAGGACGTCACCCGTCTGCACAAAGCGCTTCTGGTGATGCACTCCCCGGTCGACGATACCGTCGGCATCGACAATGCGACCAAGATCTTCGTCGCGGCCAAGCACCCCAAGAGCTTCGTCTCCCTCGACCACGCCGACCATCTGCTGGCGAAGCCCGGCGATGCTCTCTACGCAGCCGATGTGATCGCGGCCTGGGCCAGCCGCTATGTCGACACCGCAAAGTCCGCGAAGGCGATGGATCTCCCGGAGACGCCGCGCCAGGTCGTGGTCCAGGAGACCCGCAAGAGCAAGTTCCACCAGATCGTCTCGGTTGGTCCGCACCGTCTGGTGGCGGACGAGCCGGTCGCCGCCGGCGGCGAGGATGCCGGGCCCGGCCCTTACGATTTCCTGCTCGCCGGCCTCGGCGCCTGCACCTCCATGACCATGCGTCTTTATGCCGAGCGCAAGTCACTGCCGCTCGACCGCGTCACGGTCACACTGAAGCACTCCAAGATCTATGCCAAGGACTGTGCGGAGTGCGAAACGCGCGAGGGGATGCTCGATCAGATCGAGCGCGGCATTGCAATGGAGGGCGCGCTCGATGCCGAGCAGCGCAAGAGGTTGATGGAGATCGCCGACAAGTGCCCGGTGCACCGGACGCTGACCTCGGAGATCCGCATCGTGACGAAAGCCGTGGAGTAGCTCAAGGGGCCGATGAGCCAGCCCCGGCTGCCGTCTTGAGAGGCTGAACGCGCAGCGCACCGCGCAATCCCGCCGCCGTGCCGAGCAGGATGCCGGCAACAGCGACGAACGAGCCCAGCGCCAGCGTCGAAATTCCGGTGAGCCCCTGCCCGATCGAGCAACCGAACGCCATCACGCCGCCGATTCCCATCAGCGCGGCGCCGCCGGCCGAACGTAGCATGTGGCGGGGCGAGGAATAGCCTTCGACATGGAAACAACCCGTCGCGAGCGCCGTGACCAGGCTACCGGCGAAGACGCCAGCGACGGTCGCGATCCCGAAATTGAGTGTCAGGCCGGTCGAGAGCATGGCGTATTGCAGGCTATCGGCTATCGGCGCGATGAAGGTGAGCGAAGTCACCGGCACCGGATTGAAATCGTCGGCGCCGAGAGAGCCGGTGGCGAACCAGCCACTGGCAACGAGAAGTCCAATGATGACGCCGGCCGCGATCTGGCCCGGCGAGCGCCGGAACGCCGGCTGCGCGAAGGCGAACAGGATCAGCGCGACGACGACCGCGGCAGCAGCGAGCGCGCGCGAAACCGGCTCAGCGGCACCAAGCGCGGCCAGCAGCGACGGCAGCGAATTCGCGTTGACGGTAGCTTGCGACGCCTGAACCAGCGCAATGCGGGCCGGCGCAATCAGGCCTTTGAGCGTCATCTGCGCGGCAATCGCAAGCACGATCACGACGACGAAGGAGCGCAGATTGCCGCGGCCGAGCAGCACCAGCGCGCGCGAGCCACAGCCATTTGACAGCACCATGCCATAGCCAAACAGCAAGCCGCCGAGGAACAACGCCGGCGCAGAAAAGGTTTGTTGCAGATAGATCGACTTGCCGAGATCGACCGTGCCGCTGCCCGCCAGCAACTGGCTGGCGGCGATCGCAACCGCAATCGCCAGCGCATAAGTGCGCACCAGCCGCCCGTCGCCCTCCGCCAGAACACCGCGCATGCTGCTCATCAGACAGAAGCCACTGAGCAGGCCGACGGCGCCATAGATCAGGCCGATGACGAGACCGGCGAGGATGACGAGCTGTGCAGATTCCATCGGTGGTTCTCAGGTCTCTAGCCATTCGCCGTCATTGCGAGCGCAGCGAAGAATCCAGACTGCCGCCGTGGAAAGACCCTGGATTTGCTTCGCTGCGCTCGCAATGACGCGTTTCATGGCCGCAGGATTACCCTGTCGCGGGACGAGCCAGCGACGGCGACATAGGCGTCCTTGGCGCGCTCCAGCGGGTAGACGGCATTCGCCTTGATCGGGAACGGCTTCAGGTGGCCACTCGCAAAGCCCGCACCGAGATCGCGCAGCACCGCGCCCGTCGCCGACGACGACAGGCCAAGCGTGTCGATGCCGACATATGTATGCTGACCCCGGTAGAACTCGAGAATGTTGAATTGCACGATGCGGTCGATCGCGGCGATCAGGATCTGGCGGCCGCGCAAGGCAAGCGACTTGTGCGCCGCCTGGAAATAGGGATCGCCGACCGTGTTGAAGACGATGTCTGTGCCTTTGCCGCCGGTCAAATCGCGCACGCGCGTGGCGATATCGCTCGTGGAGGCATCGATCACCTCGATCGGCGCGTTGGTGTGGCCTTCATAGGCTTCTGCCTTGCGCACCACGCCGATCACGCGTGCGCCCTGCCAGGTCGCGATCTGCACGGCAGCCTGGCCGACCTTGCCATTGACGCCGAACACCAACACGGTGTCGCCGCTCTTCGGCACGCCGGCGCGGCGAAAGCCTTCCATGGCCGTGACGAAGGGCACGCCGATGCCGGCGGCTTCCTCCCAGGACAACGTCTTCGGCTTCTCCATCACGGCATCGGCTTCGACCACGAGATGGGTTGCGTGGGTGCCGTCGCGGCGGATGCCGAGATCGCCGGACGAGCCGAACACCTCACGGCCGATCGTGCCGGCCGGCCCATCGATCACTACACCAGCGTAGTCACGGCCGGGCGTCCGCGGGAAGACGGCATAAGGCATCAGGCCCGTTGCGGCCTTCACATCCGAGGGATTGACTGCGGCAGCCTTCACCTCGATCAGGAGATCGTTCGGACCGCGCATGAGCGTCTGAGGCTCGACCACCGGAGCAAGCGCCGCGGCGTTCTCGGCCCTGGCATTGAGGCGGACGCAGCGCGCTTCAACGGTTTTGGCATCGGCTGGCGACATCGAAAGACCCGTGATTTCTTGCGGGGCTTGTCGCCTTTGGAGACGATCAAGTCAATCCTTCGGCCGCTTGTCATAGAGCCGCTTGGCCTTGCCAAGCGAGCGCTCCAGCGTGGCCGGCGCGACCACCTGAACCTTGGAGCTGATCCCGATCGTATTCTTGATTTGGGTCGATACCCTGTCGGCATGATCGAGAAGCCCGCGGCCGTCCCAGCTTTCGGGACGCGCTTCCGCGATGATGGTGAGCTCGTCCATGCGGCCTTCGCGGGTGAGTTCCAGGATGAAGTGGCCGCCGCACCAGTCGGTGGCGAGCAGCACCTCCTCGATCTGAGTTGGGAACAGATTGACCCCGCGCAGGATGATCATGTCATCCGAGCGCCCTGTCACTTTCTCCATGCGCCGCATGCCCGGCCGCGCCGTGCCCGGCAATAGCCGCGTCAAGTCGCGGGTGCGATAGCGGATCACCGGGAACGCTTCCTTGGTGAGGGAGGTGAAGACCAGTTCGCCCTTCTCGCCGTCGGGCAGCACCACGCCGGTCTCGGGGTCGATCACCTCGGGATAGAAATGGTCCTCCCAGATATGGAGCCCGTCCTTCGTCTCGATGCATTCCTGCGCCACGCCGGGACCGATCACCTCGGAGAGACCATAGATGTCGGTCGCATCCATGTCGAAGGCGTCCTCGATCTCGCCGCGCATGGCGTTGGTCCAAGGCTCGGCGCCGAAGATGCCGATCTTGAGCGAGCACTGGCGCGGATCGAGCTTCTGACGCTTGAACTCGTCGAGGATCGCCAGCATGTAGCTCGGCGTCACCGTGATGATGTCGGGCCGAAAGTCGTTGATGAGATGCACCTGCCGTTCGGTCATGCCGCCGGAGATCGGCACCACGGTGCAGCCGAGCTTCTCGGCGCCGTAGTGGACGCCGAGTCCGCCGGTGAAAAGACCATAACCATAGGCATTGTGGATGATCATGCCAGTCCGGCCGCCGGCAGCGCGGATCGATCGCGCCATCACGTCCGACCAGGTGTCTATGTCGCGTTGGGTATAGCCGACTACAATCGGCTTGCCCGTGGTGCCTGAGGAGGCATGCACCCGCACCAGCTTTTCGCGCGGCACGGCGAACATGTTGAAAGGATAATTGTCGCGGAGATCCGTCTTCACGGTGAAGGGGAATTTTGCAAGATCCGCAAGCTCGCGAAAGTCGGACGGATGCACGCCGGCCTTGTCGAAGGCGCTACGGTAATGCGCGACGTTGTCATAGGCGTGCTTCAGCGACCAGGCCAGCCGCTGCTTCTGCAGCGCCATGATCTGGTCACGCGAGGCGCGCTCCTGCGCGTCCATCTCCGCGCTATAAGTGTTGCCACCTTCCTTGAGTCTCGTCAGAGCCATCCTCGTTTCCCCTCATTTCGTTTGTTCTTTTCTTTGCTCTCTTATTGATCCTGCGCCGGCAGCCACGTGCCGGGAATGACACGCGAATGCCCGCGAAATTCCGCGATGACGGTGTCGCCGACAGTGACACGCACGTCGTAGATGCCGGAGCGGCCGCCACGGGTGACCTCTCTAGCCTTCGCAACCAAGCGATCGCCGAGCTTGCCCGGTCTGATGAAAGTGATCTGGCCCTGCGCCGCGACGGCGCGCTCATTGTGCGAGTTGCAGGCAAATGCGAAGGCAGAATCGGCGAGCGTGAAGATGAAGCCGCCGTGGGCTATGCGCTGGCCGTTGACCATGTCCGGCCGCACCACCATCGTCAGCGTCGCGAAGCCCGGGCCGATTTCGACGATCTCCATGCCGAGCCCCTTGGAAGCATCGTCCTCCACCCACATCGCGTCAGCACAGGCGCGGGCAATATCCTCGGACGAAAGAGCAGCTTTGATGTTCACGCGCTTCTCCCGGGCAAGTGTTTATCCATCATGCTCTGCTGCTCGGCCAAAACTGTCAAACATGGTCGTAATCGACCACGACGCGCTCCGACGACGGCTTCGCCTGACAGGTCAGGATAAAGCCGGCCTTCAGCTCCCAGGGTTCCAGCGAGTAGTTGATGTCCATCGGCGCCTCGCCCGCGATCAGGTTGGCGCGGCAGGTCGAGCACATGCCGCCCTTGCAGGCGAAGGGCAGATCGACGCCGGCGCGGAGCGCGGCATCGAGGATCGCCTCGTCCTCGGCAACAGGCACGTCGCGGCGTTTGCCGTCGATGATAAGGGATGCGACCGCCTTCGGCGGCGCGTCGGGGGCAACGACCTTCTTCGGCCGCGGCTTGCCGCCGAATTCGGAGACGAAGCGCTCGACATGGATACGCTCTTCCGCGACCCCAAGATCGCGGCAGGTCGCCTCGATGTCCTCGCTCATGCCTGATGGACCGCAGATGAAGACATGGTCGACGCTTTCCGCCGGCACCAGCGAACGCAAGAGCACCCTCACCTTGTCGCCGTCGAGCCGGCCATGCAGGATCGGGATGTCCTGTTCCTCGCCGGAGATGACGTAGAAGATCGAAAGACGGTCGATGAAGCGGTCCTTCAGCTCCTCCAGCGCTTCGAGAAACATGATGTTGTCGGTAGAGCGATTGCCGTAGAACAGGAAGAAGCGGCTCTGCGGTTCACGCGCGAGTATGCCCTTCACGATCGAGAGGATGGGCGTGATGCCGGAGCCCGCGGCAAAGCCGACATGGATGCGCCCGCTCTCCGCCGATGGGACTAGGCCGAAGCGCCCCGTCGGCGTCATCACATCGAGCTCGTCACCGCATTTCAGCTCGTCCGCCGCCCAGCTCGAAAATGCGCCGCCGTCGACCTTCTTCACGGCAATCCGGATCTCGCCGTCCTCGGGTCCGGAACAGATGGAATAGGAGCGACGAACCTCTTCGCCATCGAGCGTCGTGCGGAGCGTCAGGTATTGGCCGGGCGTGAAGGCGTAATCGCTGGCGAGTTCGCCGGGGATGGCGAAGGTCATCGAGATGGCGTCCGAGGCCTCGCGGCGGAGGTCGTTGACGGCCAGGCGATGGAAGCGCGGTGCGGCTGCTGACATTACGTGCCCGCTCGTTCGGTCTCTCCGACGTCATTGCGAGCGAAGCGAAGCAATCCAGAGTCTCTCCGCGGAAGCAGTCTGGATTGCTTCGTCGCAAAAGCTCCTCGCAATGACGATGGGGTTGGCATTCGTTCAGCTCAATGACACTTGAAATAGTCGAAGGGTTCGCGGCAGGCCTTGCAGCGCCAGAGCGCCTTGCAGGAGGTCGAGCCGAATTCGGACAAGAGTTCGGTCTTGTCAGAACCGCATTGCGGACACGCGACGGTCTGTCCGCCGAATAGCGCGCGGCGCGAGCTTGAGGCCTGCGGCGGCGCGATGCCGTAGGCGTGCAGCTTGGCGCGCCCCTCCTCGCTCATCCAATCCGTGGTCCAGGCCGGCGACAGCACTGTACGCACGTTCGGACGACGGAAGCCGGCGCGTTCCAGCGCGAGCTCGATTTCGAGTGCGATCATGTTCATGGCAGGGCAGCCCGAATAGGTCGGCGTGATCGCGACCTCGACGCGATCGCCGTCCAGAACGACGTCACGGAGCACGCCGAGATCGCCGATGGTCAGCACCGGAATCTCGGGATCGACCACGCTCGCCGCAGCATCCCAGGCGCGCCGGCGCAGGTCAGTGTCGCGATCCAGCACCGTCACCATGTCAGCCCCGGAAAAGTGCGCTGCATCGATTGCAGCTCGGACAGGAGATGGCCGAGATGCTCGCTGTGCCGGCCAGAACGGCCACCCTGCTGCATCCAGTCGTTCTGCGGCAGCTCAAGTGTCGCCTCGCTGACGATATCCGACAACGTCGTCAACCAGCGACCGCGCAAGCTCGCCGGATCAACCGCAATGTCGGCATCGATCAGGGCGCGTTCGCCTTCGTCGACGGCAAACATCTCACCGGTGAAGGCCCAGAGATGATCAATCGCGGCCTGCGCGCGGGCGTGGCTTTCGTGCGTGCCGTCACCGAGCCGGATGATCCACTCCGAGGCATGGCGCAGATGATAGGCGCTCTCTTTCTCCGACTTGGCTGCAATGGCGGCAAGCGTTGGATCGCGCGAGGTCATCATCGCGCGCCAATAGAGATCGGCGAAGGCGGAATAGAAGAACTGCCGAACCAGCGTCTGGGCGAAATCTCCGTTCGGCTGCTCGACCAGCAGCAGATTGCGGTACTGCCTGACGTCGCGCAGATAAGCGAGCTTGTCCTCGTCGTTGTCCTCGCCCTCGACCCTGGCAGCATAGCCATAGAGCTCCCGTGCCTGCCCGATGAGATCGAGCGCGATGTTGGACAGCGCCATGTCCTCTTCCAGCATCGGCGCATGCCCGCACCATTCCGACAACCGGTGGCCGAGAATCAGCGCATCGTCGGCCCGGCGCAGCGCGTAGAGCACCAGCGGCGTTTCAGAGACCTGGATGTTGGCGACCGGCATCACATATGTCCCACTTCTTCGGGCACCTCATAAAAGGTCGGGTGCCGATAGATCTTCGACTCCGCCGGCTCGAACATCATGCCCTTGTCGGCGGGATCGCTCGCGGTGATCGCAGTGGACGGCACGACCCAGATCGACAGGCCCTCGCCGCGGCGGGTGTAGATGTCGCGGGCGGCCTGCAGCGCCATCGTTGCGTCGCTCGCATGCAGCGAGCCGACATGCTTGTGCGCGAGCCCGTTGCGGCTGCGAATGAAGACTTCCCACAGCGGCGTGTTCGGCGTGGCCATCGTAATCTCCTATTCCGCGGCTTGTGCGGTCTGACGCTGCGCGCGCTTGGCGGCATAGCTAGCCGCGGCCTCGCGCACCCAGGCGCCCTCCTCGTGCGCCTTGCGGCGCGCGGCCAGCCGATCGCGATTGCAGGGACCGTTGCCGGCGAGCACCTGCTTGAATTCGGTCCAGTCGATTTCGCTGTAGCGCCAGTGCCCGTCGGCATCCTGGGTCATGCCGGGATCGGGAATGGTGAGGCCGAGATATTGCGCCTGCGGCACGGTGGCATCGACGAATTTCTGGCGCAGCTCGTCATTGGAGAAGCGCTTGATCTTCCACTTCGTCGAGGTGTCGCTGTGCTGGCTCGCGGCATCGGGTGGGCCGAACATCATCAGCACCGGCCACCACCAGCGGTTCAACGCATCCTGCGCCATCGCCTTCTGCTCCTCCGAGCCGCGGCACAGCGTCAACATGATCTCGTAGCCCTGGCGCTGGTGAAAGGACTCCTCCTTGCAGACGCGGATCATCGCGCGCGCATAGGGGCCATAGGAGCAGCGGCACAGCGGGATCTGGTTCATGATCGCGGCGCCGTCGACCAGCCAGCCGATGGTGCCGATGTCGGCCCAGGTCAGCGTCGGATAGTTGAAGATCGAGGAATATTTGGCCTTACCGGCGAGCATGGCATCGACCAGCTCTTCGCGCGAGGTCCCTAACGTCTCGGCGGCGGCATAGAGATAGAGCCCGTGGCCGCATTCGTCCTGCACCTTGGCGAGCAGCGCGGCCTTGCGGCGCAGCGTCGGGGCGCGCGTGATCCAATTGCCCTCCGGCAGCATGCCGACGATCTCGGAATGGGCGTGCTGGGAGATCTGGCGGGTGAGCGTCTTGCGATAGGCCGCCGGCATCCAGTCGTTCGGCTCGATGCGCTCCTCGGTATCAATGCGGGCCTGGAATTGTGCAGCCCTGGCTGCGTCCTCAAGACCGCGATCATCGGTCTCGGCCATGTTCAGCGCCTGGGTGTACATGCGCATCCTCCCGATTTGTTGGAGGAAATGTATAACAAAATTTAGTTCATGCAAGATATTTCTGTAACATATATCAGACCCCAAACCTCCGTTCCAGAAGCTTCCGCGCCGCCGGCAAGGGTCCCCTCTCGTTAGTTCCATGCCTGTCGAGCCACTGTTCCGACGGAGCCAGCAGCGCGCGATAAATCTCGCCACAAAGCGCACGCGCTGCCCTGCCCGGCCAATCCGCCGGCAGCAGGCTTTCGGGCAACAGCGGGTCGCGCAGCACGACGCGGCGGTAATAGTGGATCAGGAGGATGCGCGCGGTGAAGGCGTCAGTCTCGGACAAATCCGTGCCGCGCGCGATCGCGGCACGGAGCGGCTCGAACGTCTTCATGAACTTCACATAGGCGTCCGCGGTACGGTCCAGCGGCCAGCTCGCGCTGAGCAGGCGGCGCCCGCTGTCATCCTCCGCCGAGATTTCAAGGCGGATCGCGCCAGCGGCCTCGTCGGGCACCGGTACGCCCGATGGCGCAACCCATACGCCCGGCAGCGGAGTGCCGAAGCCGGCATTGCGGAGTGCCTCGCGCGAGGCGTCGCGGTCCTCGCCATTGCCGATCAGCAGCAGCTCGAAACGCCCGGTCCAGTTGGACGGCGGCGGATCGTAGATGTGGCGCGTCGCGGCCTCGAAGGTCTGGCGTCCCTTTTCGGCCAGCCGATAGAAGCTGTTGCGGCCAACCTTTTCGCGCGTCAGCCAGCCATCGGCTGCAAGGCGCGACATCGCGGTACGCACCACGCCGCTGTCGATGTCGAGGCTTTCGAAGAATTCCAACAGCGTACCGAGCCACACCACACCGCCACGCGGTACGATGGCGTCACCGAATACGGTGATGACGATGGAGCCAGTGCGCGACGGCTCGCGCTTGAGCTGATCGATGATGCGGGACAACGGATGTGCCATGCGCAAGGCATAGCGCGTTTGGTGCGGGCGCGACAATGGAGGGGAACCACGCCGTTGCTCCTCTTCCCGTTTGTTCTTACGGGCAGAGGCGAAGCATCACCTGTGCGGATCGGGATAGGCCAGGCTGCGCCAGCCGCTGCGGTCGAACGGCTGCCACTGGCCTTCCGTCTGTGCGAGGCGATCGGCGACCGCGTAGACCACCGCGGGATGATGTCCCATGCCGCAATGGCTGCTTTCGACCTCGATGCTCTCGGTCTGCGCTCCCGATTTCTCCATACAGCCCTGCCAGGCGCAGATGCCGTCGGTGCGGCTGAAGATGGCGGTGGTCGGCACGGGCGGCGGGACGGCGAGCTCGCCGCCGAAGTGCGGATCGACCTCGTCGGCCTTCCGCCCGCTCGCCCATTCATAGACGCGCCAGGCGTTGGTCGAACGCGGATTGCCGGCAAAGGGGCTGCCGAGCGTGATCACCTGGCGCACGCGCTCCGGCATCATCTTGGCGAGCTGGCGTGCATAGAGGCCGCCGAGGCTCCAGCCGATCAGGCTGATCTTGCGGCCATGCGTATCGCTGAGTTCCTGGACCAGATCGACCATCGCTTGCTGGACGCCGGGACGCAGGCCGTAGTTGCGACCCTGGCCCCAGCCGCTCACCGCATAGCCCTTGCTGGTCAAAAACGCGCGCAGCGCGCGCGTGGAGGAATCGGAGGCCACGAGGCCTGGCAACACCAGCACCGGATGCCCGTCGCCGCGCGGCGCGAGGCTCAAGAGCGGCAGCGCGCCGAGGAATGCGCCGAACTCGTGGATCGCGCGCCCCTCCAGAAACATCAGGGAGCGGGACGGCGGACGCAGCGTCTGGGCAGTTGCGCTCATCAATGTTCCCCTGGGAAGAATTCCTGGAAAGGCCGGCTGCATTGCGGAAAATGGGCATGGATTCCAACACGCCGGCCTCTTGAACGTTCCGCAGCGCAACATGAATCAGCTAGGCGGCCGGTTCCCGATATTCAAGCGGGAGAGGCGCAAGGCGACAATAGGCTCAGGCGTTAATGCTTACGCCGTGACGCAAAAGTCACAACAATCGGAGCAGGAATTCGACGGAGTAGAGCACAAGTCCGGCGAGACCGCCGATCAGCGAGCCATTGAAGCGGATGTATTGCAGGTCGCGCCCGATATTGATTTCGATCAGAGAAATCAACTGCGTCATATTCCACGCCTTGACCTGGTCGGAGATGAAAGTCGAGACGCCGCCCTTCTGATCGGCGACGAAGCTGCGCAGCACGGTCACCAGGCCCTTGTTGATCTCGCCCCGCAACTCGGCATCGCCCGCGAGCGCTTCGCCTGCGGCAACGAACATGCCGGCGAGATGATGCTGGAGCATCTGCGTTTCGCCGCTGGCGCTGCGCTCAATGAAGGAGCGCGTGTTGGCCCAGACGGTGCGGGCGAGTTGGGCAAGCTCGGGGCGCGCCAGCAGATCGCGCTTCAGCCCGGCGATACGGTCGATATAGGC
Organism: Bradyrhizobium sp. 147; assembly: GCF_023073935.1. NCBI lineage: Bacteria > Pseudomonadati > Pseudomonadota > Alphaproteobacteria > Hyphomicrobiales > Nitrobacteraceae > Bradyrhizobium > Bradyrhizobium sp. 147. The sequence goes on from NZ_JADPKL010000070.1 coordinate 50,682, forward strand.
CTGGTCGGTGCCGAGCCTCTCGACGAAGGTCAGCACCATGCGGTCGAATTCACCGCGAAACGGATGCTTGGGATCACTGCGCACCTCATTGAAGAAGGCGGTGGCGGATGCGACGATCTTGTTCACCAGAAACTTGTCGGCGCGGTAGAGTCTCAGCAGGGTCGGCAATTCCGCGCGCACCTTCTCGCGGATCATCGCCATCGTCTCCTTCTGATTCAGCGTCTCGTGCATCACGCGCAGGAGATCGTCGAACAGAATCTGGTGCCGCCCCTCAGCTACGAATCCGCGCAGCGTGCCGGCTGCGAGCGGCGCAAGGTCGATCGCCTGGAGCTGCGATGACATGCGGCGGATGATGAAGGTCATCAGGCCCGAGCTCTCCGTCGCTGAGAACGCCTCCGGCAGCAGGCGCAGCGCAAAGCGCGCGAGATCGTCGCTGCGCTTACGATCACGCAGCCAGTCGGCAACGAAGGAGCCGAAATCGATTTCCTTCAGCTTGGCCTCGACGGGTCCGGCCTCGAGGAAATGCACCTGGATGAACTCGCCGAGCTTGTCGGCGATGCGGGCCTGGTTGCTCTGGATGATCGCGGTATGCGGGATCGGCAGGCCGAGCGGCCGCTTGAACAGCGCAACCACGGCATACCAGTCGGCGAGCCCGCCGATGGTCGCGGCTTCCGCGAAGGCCGCGACGAAGCCGAACACGGGATGCACGTTCAGAAGGATCTTCGCGACGATGAAGAGCGCAAGCGTCGCGGCCAGAACCAACGTCGCGAGCGCTTTCACGCGGCGCAGCTCGGCCGCACGTTTGGCGTCACCAGGGGTGTCGAAGGAGAAGGCGGCGGATGGAGTCATCACTGCATCACAGTACTCGTCATTCCGAGCCAAGCGAAGCAATCCAGTCTGCTTCCGTGGAAAGACTTTGGATTCGCTTCGCGGAGCCTGTCATCGGGCCGCGCTTTGCGCGGGCCCGGTGGCTCGCAGTGACGGTGGCGAAAAAAAACAAAGGCCCGCCGAAGCGGGCCTCAAAATCAGTTTCTCGTCCCAAGGCGCCGTATCACGCGGTCTTGTTGTAGACCTTGGCGAAATTGTCCTGCGCAGACTTCGCACCGTTGGCGGCGAGCTTGCCGAAATAGTCGGCAGTCGCCTTGGCTCGCGAGACGAACACTTCACCGCGGGCGCGGAGCAGGCTCGACTGGATCTCGACGGCCTCGCTGATCGACTTGGCGGACGCGAGCTTGTCGATGCCCGAGAAGAACGCCTCAGCGTCCTCATAGATCGCCTGCTGAATGTTGCGGCTGATCTTGCCGGCCTCGGCGATCGATTCTGTCACCGCGTTCTCGACGGCGGCGGTCACCCGCTCGGAGCCGGCGAAAGCTTCGGCAGCACGGTCTTTAGCGGTGCTGGCCGTCTTCTTGACGAACTCGCGGGCGGCCTCAGGAACTTCCAAATTCTGGATGTTCTTGAAAGCGTCCTTGAAGCCCTCGAAGGCGGTGTTGGTTTCGGTGGTCATGGGTTCCTCCATCCTCATTGCGCTGAGCTATGGCTCACCCCGTCCGCATGGCCCGGGGCACGACATATATGGCATGGACTATTGTGCGATGCAATATCCTTATTGCACTGCGGCATCACGGAATCGTGAAAAGCCTTAGAAAAAGGCGCCGCGCTGCCTTCGTCAGCGGCCGTCCCGGACCACCCGATCTTCACCTTAGTGCTGGACCGCGCCTGGCAATCCATAGGCCTCCATCTGGGCCTGAACCTGCGCGATATGGTGCCCGAGCACGACGATGTCGTGGGTCTTGCCATCGACGTCCCGGACATGATCGCGCAGCAGAGCCTCGGCCTTGAAGCCGAGGCTTTCGAACAAGGCAATCGCCGCCTGCTGGTCGACCGTCATCTGCACCGAGAGCTTTTCCAGGCGAGCTCCGAGCGCAAGTGCAAAGGTCTCCTGCGAGAGCGCCTTCCCGACACCCTGCCCGCGTACGTCGGACGAGACCACCATGCGGATCTCACCGACATGAGGCGACCAGGAATGCGGATCGCGCACCAGCGTGCCGCAGCCGACGACCTTGCCGTCCCTCACCGCAAGCAGGCTCGTGATCGCGCCGCGCTCGATCTCCTTGACCCAGGCGGAGAGCACCTTCGGCTGGCTGATATTGCGCGGCAGGAACAACAGATCATGGGACGGAAGACCTTGGCCGAAGGCCAGCACCGCGGCTTCGTCTCCAGGCGACATCAGGCGGATCTCGATATCACCGGCATCGGTCCTGAGGTGACGCGGATAGGAACGCTGCTCATTCATGTCGATCTCTTTCCCAGCCAGGAGTCCAGTTTCGGCCACAGCCGCTTCACCGCGTTGGCACCGGCCACGAGGGAGACGTGGCCGCCCTTCAACATCACTTCTTCCTTGTCCGCGGAGCCGATCTTTGCGATCAGGTGCTTTGCGGAGTCATAAGGCACGATGTGGTCATGCTCGGCGACCGCATGCAGGAGCGGCACCTTGATGTTTTCGAGCTTCGCTGCGCGGCCGCCGACCGACATGGTGTCGTTGAACAGCTTATTGTCCCACATCAGATCCTTGGTGATGGTGCGGAAATATTCACCCGCCAGCGGCAGCGTGTCGGTCGCCCAACGGTCGAACATGCGGTAAGACTTGACGAACTCGTCGTTCCAGATGTTCTCCCAAAGCTGGATCTGGCTCACCGTGCGCGAGGCCGGGCGCAACATCTCGAACGAGGACAGGATCATCTCCGGCGGCACGTTGCCGACGCTATCGACGAGATGGTCGACATCGAAATAGCGGCGGTCGGAGAAGTTCGAGAACAGCTTCATCTCGCGAAAGTCGATCGGCGTAGTGAAGCAGATCAGATTCTTGATCGGCCCGTCCTTGTGGATCGAGCCGTAGAGCAGCGACAGCACCCCGCCGAAGCAATAGCCGATGATGGAAACGTCCTGCTCGCCGGAATCGGCTTGCACACGGCGGACGCAATCCGGAATGAAGTCGAGGACATAGTCCTCCATCCGCAGGCTCTTCTCCTCCGGCCGCGGCGCGCTCCAATCCAGCATGTAGACGTCGTAGCCGCGCCTCAAGAGGAACTCGATGAAGCTCTGGCCAGGGACGAGGTCGAGAATGTAGCCACGGTTGGTGGTGGCCATCACGATCAGCACCGGCACGCGGTAGATCTCGTTCGACATTGGCCGGTAGTGATAGAGGCTCATCGTGCCGCGCGAATGCAGCACGTCCTTCGGTGTCGATCCGAGCGTGGGGCCGGAGGTCGAGAAATATTCGACGCCTTTGATGCTGCGCTGGATCGCGCGCTGCACCTCGGTCTGGATGCGCTCCGGGATAGATGCGAAATCAAGTCCCGTCGGCGCGTTCATGTCCGCTCTCCGTCTTCGGAGGGCGGGCGCTTCGTCCGCGGCGGCCGTGGGGCGCCGTCGCCGCCTTGCGATATTCCGGAATTTGCCGCCATCTGACTCAGCATCGACCTCATCTCGCCGATCTGAGCTTCGATGGACTGGAGCCGTTCCGCAAGACCCATGACCTGCTGCCGGCTCGCCAGGTTCATTGCGACGAGATACTTCTCCATGAGTTCACCGAGCTGCTTCTGAGCACCTGCAGCAACTCCTCCCGCGCGGTTCATCGCCTGTGAGAATTCGGGCGACGACATGGCTTGGTTGGCGAAGGAGTTGAACCCCTTCTCCATCTCGCCCATCATCTTCTGCCACATGGCGACAGGGTCGTTGGTCTTGTCGGTCATCGGCGTCCTCCTGATGTCGAGAGCTTCGATGCTCTTCTTTTGGGCCATACCACACCCTTGCGAGGGGCCGGTCAACCGGCGAGCGGCCCGGTGCCGCGCACACGGCTTCTTTGCCGCGGGAAACCGTGCAATACAGCATTGGTCAGCAGCAAGGGATAGCGACCGTGAACGTCCATCAGCCGCCCCAGACCGTCCGCGCCAATGGGATCGACATCTGCTACGAAATCTTCGGCAACGACAATGCCGAGCCGCTGCTGCTGATCATGGGGCTCGGGGCGCAGATGATCCATTGGGATGATGCGTTCTGCGAGCAGCTTGCCGCGCGCGGCTTTCGCGTGATCCGCTTCGACAACCGCGACATCGGCAAGTCGAGCCATCTGACCGGCGGCAAGCGGCTGACGCCGCTCGAGCTGCTGAAGCTACGCTTCCTCAGGATTCCGGTTGCTGCAACCTACAAGCTGATCGACATGGCGAAGGACACGATCGGGCTGATGGATGCGCTCGGCATCAAGTCGACGCATCTGGTCGGAGCCTCCATGGGCGGCATGATCGCCCAGGAGGTGACGCTGTCATTTCCCGAGCGCGTACGCTCGCTGACCTCGATCATGTCGACCACGGGCAATCCGCGCGTGCCACCGCCGACACGCGAGGCCGCCGCAATGCTGATGGCGCCGCCGCCACGCAGCAAGGAGGAATTCATGGTCCGCTTCGGCCAGACCTGGAAGATCTTGCGCGCCGGGTCATTTCCGGAAGAGGAAGCGCTCGACCCTGAACGCGCCGAGCGCGTGTTCGCACGCGGACTCAATCCGGCCGGCGTCGGCCGGCAGCTCCGCGCCGTGCTCGCCTCGGGCAGCCGCAAGGAACGGCTGCATGGGGTGAAGACGCCGACGCTCGTCATTCACGGCACCGTCGATCCCCTGGTCCATCCCGAAGGCGGCAAGGACACGGCAGCGTCAATTCCCGGCGCCAAGCTGTTGATGATCGAAGGCATGGGCCACGCGCTGCCGATGCGCTTCTGGCCCGAGATCATCGGCGCCATCGACGACCACGCGCATGGCGCGGCGGCGCAAGCCGCCTAGCCCTTCCTCGCGATCCAGATCACGTGGCGCGCGCCGCCGCCTCTGCCGGTAGCACGGACGTTGACTTCGTTGACGTCGAAGCCGGCGCTCGCAATGCGCTTGGTGAAGGCCGGGTTGGGCCCTGACGACCAGACAGCGAGCACGCCGGTTGGCCGCAGCGCCGTCTTGGCCGCCCTCAAACCGTCCGCATTGTAGAGCGCGTCGTTATCCTTTCGTGTCAGCCCTTCCGGCCCGTTGTCGACGTCGAGGAGAATGGCGTCGAAGGCGGAGCGCTGCGCCCGAATGATTTCGCCAACGTCGGTCTCCCGGATGCTCACCCTGGGATCGTCGAGGCTGTCGCCGAAGACCGACGCCATCGGGCCGCGTGCCCAGGCCACCACCGCAGGCACAAGTTCGGAGACCACGATCCTCGCCTTGCCTCCGAGCACGGCAAGCGCCGCGCGCAGCGTAAAACCCATGCCGAGGCCGCCGATGAGGACGACAGGGTTTGCGACGTTCTCGATCTGCTTTGCCGCCAGCGTTGCAAGCGCGGCCTCCGAGCCCGACAAGCGGCTGTTCATCAGCTCGTTGCTGCCGAGCTTGATAGAGAACTCCTTGCCGCGCCGCATCAGGCGGAGCTCACCGTCGGAACCGGGGATTTGCGCGGTGTCGATCTTTTCCCAGGGAATCATGCCTGACGTTTAGCACGATCGGGCCCGTGGTCACCCACCCGCCCAAACGTCCAGCACATAGCGGTTGTTCGCGCCCATCGCCTCGATCCAGCGTGCACTGGCCGCGGCATCGCTACCGCTCTTCTCGCGGTGCATCGCGACGAGGGCAGCCTTCACATCGGGCTCCATCTTGCCGCCGTCGCCGCAGACATAGATGATGGCGCCTTGCTCGATCAGCGGCCAGACCTTGTCCTTCTGCGCGGCCAGGAGATGCTGCACATAGGTCTTCGGGCCATCGGCACGCGAGAACGCGGTGAAAAGCTCGGTGATGCCGCTTGCCGCCAGCGCCTTCAGCTCGTCCGCGTAGAGAAAATCCTGATCGGGATGGCGGCAGCCGAAGAACAGCATCGCCGGACCAAGAGCAGCCCCCTTCGCCCTGCGCGCAGCGCGCTCCTGAAGGAAGCCGCGGAACGGGGCAAGTCCCGTGCCCGGTCCGATCATGATGATCGGCACCGATGGCTCGTCGGGGAGGCGGAAGCCGGCCTTGGTCTCACGCACGGTGGCGAAGATCGTATCACCCGCTCGCCGGTTCGCGAGATAATTGGAGCAGATGCCCTTGTAGGTGCCGCGCCCGGAAGCGGCCGGCCCTTCGACCACCCCGACGGTGATGCTGCAGCGCGCCCGGTCGACCGACGGGGAGGACGAGATCGAGTAATAGCGCGGCGCGAGCAGCGAGAGCATTTCGAGATAGACGTGGAACGGCAATTCGCAGGCCGGATATTCGAGCAGCAGGTCGAACACCGATTTGCGTCTGACCAAGATCTCGGTGCGGTAACGCTCGAGCGGCTCCGCCTCCTCGCCAAGAAAGGCGAGCAGCTTTGGTTTCGTCACCGGGCAGCGGGTGTGCTCCGCCATGATCTGGATCTGCTTCCGTGTCGCGACCTGCTGCAATTCGACGAACTCACTGAGCAGACGGCCGACCGACACGGCCTCGCCGACGGGCAATTGCGCCCGGCGGCCTTCCGCGACCTGAAGCCGGATCTGATCGGCTGGCAGGAAGCCGAAGCGGCGAGCGACCGAATCGACCAGCGTCGGGTCGTTGCGCGGGACCACGCTCAAATGATCGCCGACCCGATAGGTGACATTGGACGGCAGTTGCACCTCGATATGGCGCGTCGAACGCTCCGACGGATTAGGCCCGCTTCTGTTCTGAAGCTCGTCATTGACCAGAACCTTCATCGCGACAGCACCGCCCTGGGCCACGATAGTGTTGGCGGCGGTCACCGCCACCGGCTCGATTGCATAGAGCGGATCGTCCTCCGCGGTGCGGGTGAAATTCCAGTCGATGCCGAATTCCTTGGTCGCGACCTGAGCAGCCGCCGGAAACCATTTCTGGAATTGGCCGTCGAGATCGCTGCGCGCATCGCCCTCGCCGCGCGGATAGACGGCGCGCGCGCCATGTGCCGACAATTGCTCGTCGATGAAGCGCGGCACCGACTGATACGTCGCTGCCCAGTCGCTGTTGCCACAGCCGAACACGGCGTAGCGCACATTGGCAAAGGCGTCCTTCGGCAAGTCGCCGCCGAGCCATTTGACGAATTGCGTCGCATTGTCAGGCGGTGCGCCGTTGTAGGAGGCGCAGATGATCAGCACGCCGCCTTCCTGCGGCAGCTTGCCGACGTAATCGTCGAGCGGGCCGAGACGCACGGCAAAGCCGTTGATTTCCGCGAGGTCGGCCATGCGCGTCGCGAGTTCCTCGGCGGTGCCGAGATTGGAGCCGTAGAGCACCAGCATCGGCGTGTTGTGGCCGGGCCGGGCGGCCGGCTGACGCGGTCCCTTGGGTGCCGAAGCCATTGCCACGACTGGTCCGCCAAAGGCACCGCGCTCGCGATCGGCGCGCGGGCGAACCTTGATCTTGAAACCCTCCGGCTTGATCGTCAGCGTTTCCTTCAAGTGCATCTGATAGCGCTGGTGATCGATCAGCTTGAAGCGCTGGAGGATCATCCCGAGCGCAAGCGCAGCCTCGTGCATGGCAAAGCCCCGGCCGATGCAAGCGCGTTGGCCGTTGCCGAACGGCTTCCAGGCATTGACCGGCCGTTTGGCTTCCGCCTCGCGGCTGAAATTCTCGGGATCGAATGTATCAGGGTTCGGTCCCCAGACTGAGGGATCGCGATGCAGCGCCGTCACCAGGATGGTGGTGAACGTGCCCTTCCTGAGCTTGTACTTGCCGCCGCCGATGGTCTCATCGTTGAGCGGCGAGATACCATAGGCCGGCGCCGGCGGCCACAGCCGCAGCGCCTCCTTCAGGACCTGCGTGATGTAGGTGAGCTGCGTCACCTGCTGATAGGTCGGCTTCGCATTGACGTCGGGACCGAAGACGCGGTCGACCTCGTCATAGGCCTTCTTGAGGATGTCCGGATGCTTCAGCAGTGCATAGAGGGTGTAGGACAACAGGCCGCTGGTGGTCTCGTGGCCCGCGATCAGGAAGGTGTTGATCTGGTAGCGAATGTTGACGTCATCAAGCTGCTCGCCGGTCGCGCGGTCGATGCCGGTCATCATCGCGGCCAGCATGTCCTTGTTGTCGTCGATGCCGTCCGCACTCTTGCGTCGTTCTGCAATGATCTCGTCGACCATCTTATTCATGAAGGCGACGTCTTCGGCCAAGGTCTTGCGCCGCTTCTGCATCCAAAGCTGCTCGAAGGGCAGGCCACGCGTCATCATGATGGTTTCGAGCGAGCGCACCAGCGACTCGACGAACGGGTGATAGTCGCGCCGGTAGAACGAGTTGAAGCGGTAGTCGAAGCCGCACAGGCCAATTGTGTCCAGCGTCAATGCGGTCATGTCGTGGACGACGTCGATCTCGTCGTCGGCATTGAGCCGTTCCCATTTGCGAACGAGCTGCTCGGCGATGTCGACCATGCTCGGATGATACGACTGCATGGCCCGGTTGCCGAACGGCTGGAGCAGGATGTTGTGGGCCTTGCTCCAGTTCGGCTCCTTGGTATCGGCCGTGAACAAGCCGTCGCCGCCGACCGCACGTACACGCCGCAGCGCACCGCGCACCGTCTTGTCGAAGCGCTTCTCGTCGGAGAGCTCGTCGACGAGGTCGTGGCCGGAGACGACCACGATCGGCGAGCCCATCATGTCGAGCCAGAAGATCGGACCCAGCTCCTTGGCGAGCCGCGTCAGGTGCTGCACGGGGGCGGCCGAGTCCAGCGACAGCTTCTCGAGATCGGGAATCAGCTTGTCCATGCCATCAGCGGAGGATGGCGGCAACACCGCGTCATTCTCGGCCATGATCATCAGCGACGGCACGCGGACCGTATGATCGAGCCCTTCGGAGCGCGCCCAGTTGCGCGACATGTTGCGGTACCAGTTGATGCCCCCGGTAAAACCCGTTTTGGTGAAGGCATCGACGAAGACTTTCTTCTCTTCCGGCGACAGGATCGGCGTACGCGGATCGTGCTTCGCGTCATAGCCGGCAATCATCTGCGGAAATGCCAGATTGAGCCGCGGCGAAGCGCCGACACCGGCAACCACCTCCTCCGGCGGGGTGTCGGCCGGGCGCGGCACCGGCTTACGCATGAACGCATCGAAAGTCTGTTCGACACGGCTGCCGAAAATCCTGTCCGGCTCGCGCGCCGGATCCTGGAATTGAACGATGTACATCTTGTCGCCGAAGCGTGCGCGCAACAGCTCGATCGGATCGGCCCAGGGGCGATTGGTGTGGGGCGTGTTGATGCCGACTACGCCGGCGACCCGGTCGATGTGCCGCAACGGCATTTGCCAAACGATGAAGCCGCCCCAATCGTGACCGACGAAGATCGCCTTATCGATCTGCAGATGATCAAGCAGTCCGACGAGATCGCCGGTCAGGTGCTCAATGTCGTAGGCCTCGACCGGCTCGGGCCGGTCGGTCGCACCGTAGCCGCGCTGGTCGGGCGCGATCACGCGGATGCCGGCCTCGCTCAGTGCCTTGATCTGGTGGCGCCAGGAAAAGGCGAGCTCGGGCCAGCCGTGGCACAGCACGACCGGCGGCTTGTCGTCGGCCGGGCCAGCCTCGTAATAGCCCATGCGGATTCCGTTCGTCGTCGCGAACTTGAGCGGCGGCATTTCAATCATCGCGAACTCCTTATTCCGCAGCACGCTTGATGTCGGCCGCGGGCGGCGCATAGGCCGCCTCCAGTGCGGCGAACTCTTCCGGCAGCATGTCGCTCATCACCTGCACGTGCGGAATGATATTGGCGCCGACGATGAAGCCGAAATCGAGCTGGTCCCGGTAGCTCTGCACGGTGATGTTGAGCGCCTGCCCATGCGTCGAGATCGAGACCGGGAAAATGTGCAGAAGCTCGGCCCCTGCAGCATAGAGCGTCTGCCGCGGTCCTGGGACGTTCGACACCGTGATATTGGCGGCCGGCGGCAGCACGTCGGACAGATTGGAGCGGCTGTAGAGCAGCGCCAGGATCTGCACCATGATCGGGGCACCCAGCATCGAGATGTTGGAGACCTGCGGCATCAGCGCCCGCAGTGGATGCGACATCTCTTTGGACTTGGCCGATTGCGCGATGATGGCTTCCAGCCGCGCCTTTGGATTGTCGATGTTGGTCGCGATCGAGCAGATCATGCCGAACACCTGGTTATTGGCCTCGGTGTTGCCCTCCTCGCGCAGCGAGATCGGCACCGCCGCAGTCAGCGATTTCGCCGGCAGCGTGCCATATTGCTGGAGATAGCGGCGGACCACGCCCGAGGCGAGCGCCAGCACGACGTCATTGAGCTTGCCGCCGGCCTGCTTGGCCAGCGCCTTGGCCCGCGACAACGAGATCGATACGCCGGCGAAGCTCCGCTCCGACGAGATGGTCTTGTTGAGCATGGTCGGCGGCGACACCATGCTGGCGAGGCTCTCGCGCGATTTCGGATCTGCGACCTTGCCGAGCACGTCGGAGACGCTCTTGAGCACCGTCGGGAGGTTGCCGGCGAACCGCACCGCGCTCTCGATCTGGTACATCGCATTGTCGAACAGGATCGAGCCGATGTCGCTCTTGCCGGTACGCGGCAATTGCAGGTTCTTCGCGGCCGCCGACGCATCGAGCGGCTGGCTGAAGAGCTGTCGATAGGAATCGAGCAGGTTGGCCGTGATATCGCGCGGCTCCTGTCCGGGCTTGGCTCCAGCCGTCGGCGGCTCGACCTTCCGTGGGATCGGCGAGATGTCGTAGATCAACTTGGTCAAGGCCGCACCGGCGCCGCCGTCGATGGCGGCATGATGCATCTTGGAATAAAGGCCGACCTCGTTGTCCTTCATGCCCTCGAACACGTAGAACTCCCAGAGCGGACGGGCCCGGTTCAGGAGCTTGGCATGCATCCAGCCGACGATGCGTTCGAGCGTGGCTCGGTCGCGCGGCTGCGGCAGGCTGGCGCGGAAAATGTGACGATCGATGTCGAACTGATCGTCCTCGACCCAGGAGGGATGATCGATGTCGAGCGGCGCCTTCTCTAGCCGCGCCTTCAGGATCGGCGCGATGTGCAGGCGCGAGACGATCATGGCCTTGAAGTCTTCGAAGAAGTCGCCCTTGTAGTCGTCGGGCAGGTGAAAGATTGCCATGCTTCCGACATGCATCGGCATTTCCGGCGTTTCCAGATAGAGAAACGACGCGTCCAGCGACGACAGCTTCTTCCCGTCAGCCATAATTCCCTCCCGCAAGACTTGACGGGCGCGTTTGGTCCGCGCTTCTCGTCAGGCCGATACTGCCTGTTCCGCCGGGGCATATGCAATGGCAAACGGTCCGGCCCGGTCAAATGGCCGGAATTCCCCCTCCGCTTGCGCCAGCCGGTCCGCCACGGCCCACAGCGCCGCGGGATTGACCCCGAGCCCGATATGGCTCGCCAGATGCACCTCGATGTTCTCGGCACGGGCGGAGGGACGGAGCAGACAGGTCCGCCAATTCACGACACCGTCGGCACGCGAATAGATCGAACTCGTGGGCACCGGCAGATCGCCGGCGAGCGCCTCGCGCTGTTCGGCATAATCCTCGACCCGCTCGCCTGACAGCGCCTCGTACAGCCGCGTGGCGTTGGTCGCCCGTACGTCGTTAGCAAAAGGGGTGCCGAGCGTGATGACATAGCGGACCATCTCCGGCGCCTGAAGTGCGAGATCGCGGGCATAGACGCCGCCGAGGCTCCATCCGACCAGGCTGACCTTGCGGCCGGAGGCGGCGTGGATCTCGGCCAAGCGCATGCGCAGCGAATCCCGCATCCGCCCGAGCCCGCCGAGATTGCGGCCCATCCGCCAGGCATGTGCCTCATAACCGAGCTCGCTGAGATAGCGTCGCATCGGTGCCATCGAGAGATCGCTGGCGAGGAAGCCCGGCAGCGCCAGCACCGGATGGCCGTCGCCCCTGGGCGCGCGCATCAGAAGCGGTGACAGCAGCAGGCTCGCATTGAATTCGAGCAGACCCCGAGCCTCGGCAAGTAGCAGCCCGATACCCGGCGGACGACGCCGGCCTGAATCCAGCGTCCCGTCCGGCCCTGATGACACTATTTCTTCTTGTCGCTGCTGCGCGTGCCGCCGAGGCCTGCCATCGCGACGAACATGTCCTGAAACCGTTCGGCGAGCTTGGGATCGTATGTAAACCAACTCTGCACCAACGATTCGGGCGAGACCTTGTCGATGTTGCTCAGGACCTGCTGCTGCAGCTTGTCCATCACCGCCGTCTGCATCGGCGACACGTCCGGCAGTCCAAAGAATTGGCGGGCCTCGAGGGGAGTGCAGTCGATTTCGATATTAACCTTCATGTCCCCTCCGGATGAGATTCGAGCGGCCTGCCGGCAGTATCGCCGCGAGTTGTGGTGCGACGCAAGCGCCTGATGCCGGCGCGACATATCCCGACCCGCAACGGCCGAATATGGTCAACCAAGTCGAAAGTCGAAAGCCGCCCAAGCCAGCCGGCACGATCAGCATTGCTGCACAGCGGTGCAACTTGGCGCGTTCCTTGCTGGAATGGCGCTTGCACGGGTCGAGAACTCTGGGCAACATGGATTGATCGGCCGGCCGAACAAATCAAAAATCACCGGCACGGCAGTGTGGAGAGGGTCAAGAATGTCATTAGGTCGAAGTCTGTTTGCGGCGACGCTCGCCGGTATGGCTGCGTTCTCGGTCTCGCCGGCGTCGAGCCAGGCGCTGCGCTATGCCAACCAGGGCGACCTGAAGTCGCTCGATCCCTATACCCTCAACGAGAGCACCACCCACGCCCATCTCGGCCACGTCTATCAGGGCCTCACCGCGCGCGACAAGGACCTCAAGATCATTCCGGCGCTGGCGGAAAGCTGGGAGACGCCGGAGCCGACCCGCTGGCGCTTCCACCTGCGCAAGGGCGTGAAATTCCATAACGGCGATCCGTTCACCGCCGACGACGTGCTGTTCTCCGCCGATCGCGTCCGCAAGAAGGGGTCCAATATGCAGACCCGCCTTGCACCCGACGTCAAGGTCGTCAAGGTTGACGACTACACCGTCGATTTCGTCCTGCCCTCGCCCAATCCCATCCTGCATTCGTCGTGGGATGTCTGGTACATCATGGACAAGAAATGGGCCGAGGAGAACAACGTCGTCGATCCGACGCCGGTGGCGGCGACCACGCCGAGCTACGCCTCGCTCCACGAGAACGGCACCGGTCCCTTCATCATCGAAAGCCATCAGCCCGGCGTGAAGACGGTGTTCAAGGCCAACCCCAATTACTGGGGCAAGATGGATGGTAACCTGAAGGAGATCACCTTCACCCCGATCGCCTCCGACGCCACCCGCGTCGCCGCGCTGCTCTCGGGCGAAGTCGACGTCATCGAGCCGGTGCCGATCCAGGACATCTCCCGCGTCGATTCCAGCCCGAATGCCCAGGTGCTCAAAGGGCCGGAGCTGCGCACCATCTTCATCGGCTTCGACCAGACCCGCGACGAGTTGCTCTACTCCAACATCAAGGGCAAGAATCCGTTCAAGGACGTCCGCGTCCGCGAAGCCTTTTACAAGGCTATCGACATCGAGCTGATCAAGACGCGCGTGATGCGCGGGCTATCGACGCCGTCAGCTCTGATGATTGCGCCGGAACTGTTCGCGCTGTCCAAGGAGTTCACGCGGCCGAAATTCGACCCCGATGGCGCCAAGAAGCTCCTGATCGAGGCCGGTTACCCCGATGGCTTCGAGGTCACCATGGATTGCCCGAACGATCGTTACGTCAACGATGCGGCGATCTGCCAGGCCGTCGTCGGCATGCTCGCCCGTATCGGCGTCAAGATCAATCTCCTGGCGCAGCCGAAGGCGCAATACTTCGCCAAGGTGCTCAAGCAAGGTGGCTACCAGACCTCGTTCTATCTCTTGGGCTGGACGCCGAGCACGATGGATTCCCACAACGTGCTCTACGACATCATGGGCTGCCGGGACGATGCGAAATCCTCGCGCGGCGAAGCCAATCTCGGCGGCTATTGCAACAAGGAGTTCGACGCCATCACCGACAAGGTGCTGGTTGAAACCGACACCGCCAAGCGCAACCAGTTGATCAAGCAAGCCTACGAAATCGCCAACAAGGACTGGGCGTACATCCCGCTGCACCAGCAGGCGTTGGCCTGGGGCGTATCGAAAAAGGTCAACCTACCGCAGCGCGCCGACAATCTCGTCATGTTCCACTGGGCGACCAAGAAGGAATAGCCTCAGTTGAACACAAGGTCCCGGCAGCATCAGGCCTCCGGGACCTTTTCCTTTTCCGGCTGACAAAGGCGTCGGCCAGACACACACTCAAGGACAGTGGAAGGCATGCTCGCTTTCACTCTTCGCCGCGCCGTTCAGGCCATCGGCGTCATGTTCGCCGTCGGCATCATCGCCTTCTCGATGTTCCGTTTCGCCGGCGACCCCGTCAACCAGATCGTCTCGATCGACACGTCGGCGGCCGAACGCGAAGCCGTGCGCAAGTCGCTCGGCCTCGATGATCCCGTGCCGGTGCAGTTCGTGCGCTATTTCGCCGATGCCGCGCAGTTCAAGTTCGGCGTGTCCTATCAGTTCCGCCAGCCGGTCTCGACGCTGTTGATGGAGCGCATGCCCGCGACGCTGGAGCTTGCGATCTGCGCGACCGTCTTTGCAATGGTGCTCGGCATTCTGATGGGTGTCTATTCGGCGCTCAAGCGCGACACCGTGCTCGCCAAGTTATTCCAGGCGGTTTCGCTGATCGGCATCTCGCTGCCGACTTTCCTGATCGGTATTCTTCTGATCTATCTGTTCGCGGTGACATTGGGCTGGCTGCCCTCCTTCGGCCGCGGCGAGGTGGTCAAGCTCGGCTGGTGGACTACGGGCCTGCTCACGCTTTCGGGCCTGAAGGCGCTGATCATGCCCGCGATCACCCTCGGCCTGTTCCAGATGACCCTGATCATGCGGCTGGTGCGCGCGGAGATGCTGGAAGTGCTGCGAACCGACTATATACGCTTCGCCCGCGCCCGCGGGCTGACCACCCGTGCCATCCATTTCGGCCACGCGCTGAAGAACACGCTCATCCCCGTGATCACGGTGGCGGGATTGCAGTTTGGCTCGGTTATTGCATTTTCGATCATCACCGAAACCGTGTTCCAATGGCCGGGCATGGGACTTCTGTTCGTGCAGGCCGTGCAAAACGTCGATATCCCGATAATGGCCGCCTACCTGCTGATGGTCTCGCTGATCTTCGTCACCATCAATCTGGTGGTCGATATCCTCTACACCGTGGTCGATCCGCGTCTACGCGCGACCGTCGGCCGCGCCACGTAAGGCAGCCTGCATGTCCGACGCAGTCGTCTCCAATTCCAATGGGCAGAGCACGCAGCCAGCGCAAACGGCCCGCGGATGGCTCAGCCGCGCGCTCGACAGCGATATCTTCTATTCGTTTCGCCGCTCCAAGCTCACCATGGCAGCAGCGGCGATCACGGTCTTGTTCTTCCTGCTTGCGATCTTTGCATCCGCGCTCGCGGTGCAGAACCCATTCGATCCGGCACAATTGCAACTGATGAATTCGCGGATTTCACCGCTGTGGACCGCCGACGGCCAGAGCCCGTTCCTGCTCGGCACCGACGAGCAGGGCCGCGACGTGTTCTCCGCCATTCTCTACGGCATGCGCATCTCGCTCGCCGTGGGCGTGGCCGGCGTGATCTTCGCCGGTGCGCTCGGTATCGCGCTCGGCCTGATCGCCGGCTATTTCGGCGGTGCAGTCGATGGCGTGATCATGCGCATCGCCGACGTGCAGCTCACCTTCCCGGCCATCCTGATCGCGCTGCTGGTCAATGGCGTCGCCAAATCGATCCTTGGCAACCGGCTGGATGCCACCAGCATGCTGGTCGTGCTGGTGATCTCGATCGGCCTCAGTTTCTGGGTGGGTTACGCCCGGACCGTGCGCGGTTCCGTGATGGTCGAGAAGAATAAGGACTACGTCGCCGCCGCGCAGCTGATCGGTCTGCCCGCACCGAAGATCATGCTGCGGCATGTGCTGCCGAACACGATGGGCCCGATCCTGGTGATCGCCACGATCAATCTCGCTCTTGCGATCATCACCGAGGCGACGCTGTCCTTCCTCGGCGTCGGCCTGCCCGACACCATGCCCTCGCTCGGCACGCTGATCCGGATCGGCAACAACTACCTGTTCGCCGGCGAATGGTGGATCGTCGCCTTCCCGGGGCTTGCGCTGGCAGCGCTGATCCTCTCGATCAACCTGCTCGGCGACTGGCTGCGCGACGCGCTCAACCCGAAGCTCAGATGAGTACGCCTCGCTCATGACCGAACCTGTTCTCTCCGTGCGTAATCTTCATGTGGAGTTCGCCTCCCGCCGCGGCACGCTGCGCGCCATCGACGGCATCTCCTTCGACATCGCCAAGGGCGAGGTGCTCGGCGTGGTCGGTGAATCCGGCGCCGGCAAATCCGTCACCGGCCTCTCCGTGATCGGCCTGATCGATCCACCCGGCCGCATCGCCGGCGGCGAGATTCATCTCGCGGGCCTGCGCATTGACAATCTGCCGCCGGAAGAGATGCGCCGCATCCGGGGCAAGCGCATCGGCATGATCTTCCAGGATCCCCTCACCTCGCTCAATCCGCTCTACCGGGTCGGCGACCAGATCGTGGAGACGATCCGGACCCATCTCAATCTCTCCGAACAAGCGGCGCGGCGCCGCGCCGTCGAACTCTTGGCCGAAGTCGGCATCCCAGCGCCGGAAAAGCGGATCGACGGCTATCCCCACGAATTCTCCGGCGGTATGCGCCAGCGCGTGGTGATTGCACTGGCGATCTGCGCCGAGCCGGAGCTGATCATCGCGGACGAGCCGACGACCGCGCTCGATGTCTCCGTGCAGGCGCAGATCATCTCCCTGATCAAGCGGCTCGGGCGCGACCACGGCACGGCCGTGATGCTGGTGACCCACGACATGGGCGTGATCGCGGAGACATCGGACCGGGTCGCGGTGATGTATGCCGGCCGCATCGCCGAGATCGGCCCCGTGCAAGATGTCGTGAAGAATCCGCTGCACCCGTACGCCAGGGGGCTGATGGGCGCGATCCCGACTCTGGCCGGAGACGACAAGCGCCTCGTGCAGATTCCCGGCTCGATGCCGCGCCTGTCGGCGATCCCGCCGGGCTGCTCGTTCAACCCGCGCTGCGCCTTCGCCTTTGACCGCTGCCGCGTGGAACGGCCGGAGCCGCTCACGCGTGGCGCGCAGTCGGTCGCCTGTCACCTTTATGATAATGTGCCGGCGGAGAGCGCGGCATGAGCGCACCGTTCGTCCAGGCTAGAAATCTGCGCCGGGTGTTCGACGTGTCGAAGCCATGGCTCAACCGCGTGCTCGAAGGCGGGCATCTCGAATATCTCAAGGCTGTCGATCACGTCACCTTCGAGATCAGGAAGGGCGAGACGTTCGCTCTGGTCGGTGAATCCGGTTCCGGCAAGACCACGGTGGCGCGGATGGTCGTCGGCCTGCTGCCGCCGAGCTCCGGCGACGTGCTGATCGACGGCGTGTCGATGACCGATCCGCGGCAGGCTCCCGCACGCCGCAAGCTACGCCGCCGCATCCAGATGATCTTCCAGGATCCGTATGCGAGCCTGAACCCGCGCTTCCGGGTCGACGCCATCATCTCCGAGCCGATCCGCGCCTTCGACCTGATCCAGGGTGAGCGTGACATCCAGGCGCGCGTCGGCGAGCTGCTCAGCCTCGTCGGCCTGCACCCCGACGACCGACTGAAATTTCCGCACGAATTCTCTGGCGGCCAGCGCCAGCGCATCGCGATCGCGCGAGCGCTCGCATCGGACGCCGAATTCATCGTCTGCGACGAGCCGACCTCGGCTCTGGACGTCTCGGTGCAGGCGCAGATCCTGAACCTGATGCGCGACCTCCAGGACAAATTCGGCCTGACCTACATGTTCATCAGCCACAACCTCGCCGTGGTGCGCCACATGGCGAGCCGGGTCGGCGTAATGTATCTCGGCCGCATCGTCGAGATCGCGGAAGGACGCGAGCTGTTCGCCCGTCCGCGCATGCCCTACACCAAGATGCTGCTCGGTGCCGTGCCTGATCTCGCCATGAGCGGCCGCCAGCGCATTCCAGTCAAGGGCGAGATCCCGAACCCGATCAATCCGCCCTCCGGATGCGCCTTCAATCCGCGCTGCCCGCTGGCGTTCGATCGCTGCCGCAAGGAGATCCCGGAACTGATCGACGGCGTCGCCTGCCACGCGGTCAACACCGCGCCGGTCCCGGCGTGACGCGCGCGTGCCATGCAACCTGCGCATTTGGCGGCGGCGTGGCCCTGTGATCAATTGCGCGCGCCGCAAATGAGGTAGCCTATGGCCAGCAACATCAATCCCGATCCGTTCACGACGAGACCGGAAATCGAAGGCACCTTCGGGGTCGTCGCCACCACGCACTGGATCGCGACCGCCGTCGGCATGGCCATTCTGGAGAAGGGCGGCAACGCCTTTGACGCCGGTGTCGCCACCGCCTTCACGCTCCAGGTGGTCGAGCCGCATCTCAACGGCCCCGGCGGCGATGTGCCTATCATCGTCCATGACGTGAAGCGCGGGCGCACCGAGGTGATCTGCGGCCAGGGCCCGGCGCCGGCGCGCGCCACCATCGCGCACTACAGGAGCGAGGGACTCGACATGGTGCCCGGCACCGGCCTGCTCGCCGCTTGCGTTCCCGGCACCTTCGAATCCTGGATGATGGTGCTGCGCGACTATGGCACGATGCGTGTGCGCGACGTGCTCGAGCCCGCGATCTCCTATGCGCGTGACGGCTATCCGCTGGTCGAGCGCGCCTGCGCCACGATCCACACCGTCGAGCAGTTGTTCCGCAAGCATTGGCCGACCTCGGCTGCCGTCTACCTGCCGAACGGTCAAGTGCCAAAGCCCGGAACGCTGTTCACCAACAAGACACTGGCTGCGACCTACTCCCGCATTCTCAGCGAAGCCGAAAGCGGCGGCGGCGGCCGCGACGCCGAGATCGAGCGCGCGCGCAAGGCTTGGTCGCAAGGCTTTGTCGCAGAAGCAATCGACAAATTCTGCCGGACGCAAGAGGTGATGGACGTCAGCGGCTCGCCGCATCGCGGCGTCCTCTCAGCGGACGACATGGCGCGGTGGCAGCCGACGATCGAGGCGCCGCTTACCTACGATTATGGTCGCTACACCGTCTGCAAGGCCGGCGTCTGGAGCCAGGGGCCGGTGACGCTTCAGCAGCTCGCTCTGTTGAAAGGCTTTGCGCTCGATGGGCTCGATCCGACCGGGCCGGAGTTCATCCACGTCCAGATCGAATGCGCCAAGCTGGCATTCGCCGATCGCGAAAAATTCTACGGCGACCCCAAATTCACCGAGATCCCGATCACGACGCTACTGTCGGATGCTTATAATGACGAGCGCCGCAAGCTCGTCACCGACAAGGCCTCGCTCGACTTCGCGCCCGGTATGGTCGAGGGTTTTGGTGGCGTGGTCAGGCTTCGCCGTGCCGAGGGCCAGCGCGAGGCGGTGGGCGCGCTCGGCGCCGGCGAGCCGACCGTGGGCCGCTTCGGCGAAGTGCGCGGCGACACCGTGCATTTCGACATCATCGACAAAGCCGGCAACATGGTGTCCTCGACGCCATCGGGCGGCTGGCTGCAATCCTCGCCGATCATTCCCGAGCTCGGCTTCTGCCTCGGCAGCCGTGCGCAGATGTTCTGGCTGGAGGAGGACCATCCCGCCGCGCTTGCGCCGGGCAAGCGGCCGCGCACCACGCTGTCGCCGACCATGGCGCTGCGCGACGGCGAGCCCTATCTCGCCTGGGGCTCGCCGGGCGGCGATCAGCAGGACCAGTGGATCACGCAATTCTTCCTGCGCCACGTCCATTGCAACCTCAACCTCCAGGAGGCGATCGACGCGCCGGCTTGGCACTCCGAGCATTTTCCGATCTCGTTCTGGCCGCGCACTGCGCGCCCGGGCGTGCTCGTGGTCGAGAACCGCGTGCCGAGGGCGACGATCGAGAACCTTCGCGAGCGTGGGCATATCGTCGAGGTCGGTCCCGACTGGTCCGAAGGCCGTCTTACCGCGGCCTCGCGCGTCGGCCCCCGTCGACGCGCTGCCGCCAATCCGCGCGGGATGCAGGGCTATGCCGCGGGACGCTGAAGGCAGCACATGACCTGGTCGATCATCGCGCGAGATACTGCCACCGGCGAGTTCGGTATTGCCGTCGCGACCCGCTTCTTCGCGGTCGGCGCGCGTGTTCCGTACATTGCCGCCGGCCTCGGCGCCATCGCGACGCAGGCCTTCGTCAATCCCTATTACGGCATCGACGGTGTCAAGCTGCTGCGTGAAGGCCTCAATGCACACGACCTGCTCGCCGCCCTGCTCGCGACCGATGACGGCCGCGAAAGCCGGCAGATCCACATCATGGACGCTAGCGGCGACATCGCCGCGCACACCGGGTGCGATTGCGTCGAGTGGTGCGGGCACATCGCAGGCAGCGGCTTCTCGATCGCCGGCAATATGCTGACGGGGGCCGACGTGCTTGACGAGACGGCCAAGACCTACATTGCCAACGACAGCCTGCCCTTTCCGCGCCGCCTGCTCGCGGCCATGCGTGCGGGCGAAGCCGCCGGCGGCGACAAGCGCGGCAAGCAGTCGGCCGCGCTGTTGATCCACGGCGAGGAGGAATGGCCGGCGCTGGACATTCGGGCCGACGATCATCCCGATCCGCTCGGCGAGCTCGAACGGCTCGAGCGTGTCAGCCACGAGCTCTGGGTGCACTTCCGCGCCTCCATGCCGACGCGGCGGAACCCGGCCGGCAACACCGATCGCAGCGTGATCGACGCCAGCATCGCCGCAGCCCGCGCAAGACAGTCATGAGCGCCACCCCCCTCATCGAGATCGAGGATTTGCGCATCCGCTTCCACGGCGACGATGGCCGTATCACCCAGGCGGTCGACAGTGTCGATCTCAGCGTCGCCAATGGCGCCACGCTCGGCCTCGTCGGCGAATCCGGCTGCGGCAAGAGCGTGACTTCGTTGGCGATCATGGGCCTGCTGCCGAAGAGAAGCGCGGAGATATCCGGAGCGATCCGCTTCGAGGGGCTCGACCTCTTGAAGACGCCGGACCAGACGCTACGCGACCTGCGCGGCAACCGTCTGGCGATGATCTTTCAGGAGCCGATGACCTCACTTAACCCGAGCCTGACCATCGGCGAGCAGATCGTCGAGACGATCCTGCGCCATCGTGGCGGTTCGCGGCGCAATGCGCGGGAGCGGGCGATCGAGCTCCTGCGCCGCGTCCACATCCCCTCACCGGAGCGACGCATCGACGAATTCCCGCACAAGCTCTCCGGCGGCATGCGCCAGCGCGTGATGATCGCAATGGCGCTCGCCTGCGATCCGCGCCTGCTGATCGCGGACGAGCCGACCACGGCGCTCGACGTCACCTTGCAGGCGCAGATTCTGGAGCTGATGCGCGAGTTGAAGGCCGCGAGCGGCGCCGCCATCATCCTGATCACGCATGATCTCGGCGTCGTTGCCGAAGTCTGCGACGAGGTCGCGGTGATGTATGCCGGAGAGATCGTCGAACGCGCGCCTGTGGACGAATTGTTTTCGGCGCCGCAGCATCCCTACACCGTCGGCCTGCTCGGCTCGATCCCGCGGCTCGATCATCGCGCCGAGCAGCTCGCCACGATCGAAGGCATGGTGCCGAACACGGCACGGCTGCCCGCCGGTTGCCGCTTCGCCGCGCGCTGCCCGTTCGTGCTGGACGCCTGCACCAGGGCGCCGCCGCCACTGCTGCAAGTCAGCCCCGGCCACCTCTCGCGCTGTATCCGCGCGCCACTCGAACGTTTGGTGTCGTGATGGCACTGCTCGAGGTCCAAGGCCTGGTCAAGCATTTCGTCGCGGAACGCTCGCTGTTCGGCCGCGCGCGGGCGCATGTCAAGGCCGTCGACGGCGTCAGCTTCTCGCTCGAGGCCGGCAAGACGCTGGCCCTGGTCGGCGAATCCGGCTGCGGCAAATCCTCCGTCAGCCGCCTGGTGCTGCGGCTGATCGAGCCGGATGCGGGTACGGTACGCTTTGATGGCCGCGATCTTCTCTCCCTCGACGCCAATGCGCTCCGCGCCTTCCGCCGTGAAGCCCAGATCATCTTCCAGGACCCTTACGCCTCGCTCAATCCGCGCATGACCGTCGGCCAGATCCTGACCGAGCCGCTGGCGCTGCACGATCTGGTGCCGCCGACGCAGCGGCGCGGGCGGGTCGCCGAACTGCTGCGGCTGGTCGGGCTGGAGCCGCGGCTGGAGCGCCGTTATCCGCATGAATTCTCCGGGGGTCAGCGCCAGCGCATTGCCATCGCCCGTGCGCTCGCAGTCGAGCCGAAGCTGATCGTCTGCGACGAGCCGGTCTCGGCGCTGGATGTCTCGATCCGCTCGCAGATCCTCAACCTGCTGCGCGAGCTCCAGGACCGGCTCGGCCTCGCCTACATTTTCGTGTCGCATGATCTGGCCGTGGTCAAGCACATCGCCGACCACGTGGCCGTGATGAATCTCGGCCAGATCGTCGAGACCGCGGAGGCGGACGCGCTGTTCGCAGCGCCCCGCCATCCCTATACCCGGGCGCTGTTGTCCGCGATCCCCCTGCCACAGCCGAAAGCGAAGCGAACGACGGTGCTATTGACGGGCGAGATCCCGAGCGCACTCAATCCGCCGGCGGGCTGCCGCTTCCATACCCGCTGCCCCTTCGTTGTCGAGCGCTGTCGCATTGAGGCGCCGGAGCTCGTGGCAGACAGCGCGGGCCACGCCGCCGCCTGTCACCGTACGGCAGAGCTGCCGTCCGCCGACGCTATCCTGCCGGCAGCCGGCGGGTTTTCGCCAGCACTTGCGAAATTGGTCGCGGCCTTCAGCCGAAAGACGGAAGGCGCAGCGGTCTCCGGGGTTGGTATACAAGGCACCGCGCCCACAACGACGTAGCCGAAGCAATGGGGACTGTCCGATGAACATGTTTCGCCTGGCCGCAACGGCCACCGCCTTCCTGCTGTCGGTCGTAACAGCGCAAGCCCAGACCACGCTGCGCATCGGCCTCGCCGAGGACCCCGACATCCTCGATCCGACCATGGCGCGCACCTATGTCGGCCGCATCGTGTTCTCCGCATTCTGCGACAAGCTGTTCGACATCGACGAGAAGCTCAACATCGTGCCGCAGCTCGCGCTGTCGAGCGAAACGGCCGACGACGGCAAGGCGCTCGTCATCAAGCTCCGCCCCGGTGTGAAATTCCACGACGGCGAGCCGTTCGATGCCGAGGCCGCCAAGTTCTCATTGGAACGACACCTCACCTTCCCCGGCTCCTTCCGCAAGCCGGAGCTGGCCTCGGTCGATCACGTCGAGGTCGTCGATCCCCTCACGATCAAGCTGGTGCTGAAGTCGCCGTTCTCGCCATTGCTCGCGCAGCTCACCGATCGGGCCGGCATGATGATGTCGCCGAAGGCGGCGAAGGAAGCCGGCGACAAGTTCGGCCTGCGTCCGGTCTGCGCGGGCCCCTATAAATTCGTCGAGCGCGTGCAGCAGGACCGCATCGTATTCGAGAGGTTCGCGGACTACTGGAACAAGGACAACGTCTTCATCGATCGTATCGTGTTCCAGCCGATCGTCGATGCCACGGTGCGGCTCGCGAACCTGAAATCCGGTGGACTGGACCTGATCGAGCGCGTGCTCGCCACCGACCTCAAGGAGGTCCGCGCGGATTCGCGGCTGAAGGTCGCGACCGCCATCGAGCTCGGCTATCAGGGCATCACGCTCAACATCGGCAAGGACAAGGCCAAGGGGCCACTCAGCCAATCCGCCAAGGTGCGACAGGCGCTCGACCTTGCCATCGACCGCGAGGCGATCAACCAGGTCGTGTTCAACGGCGAGTTTCAGGTTGGCAATCAATGGGTCAATCCCGATCATCCCTATTATCAGAAATCCCTGCCGGTCCGTCCCCGCAACGTCGAGAAGGCCAAGGCGCTGCTGAAGGAAGCCGGCGTGACACCGCCGGTCAGCGTCGATTTCCTGGTATCGAAGGGCGCGGAGACCGAAACGCCGGCGCAGGTGATCCAGTCCATGGCGGCCGAAGCCGGGTTCGACATGAAGCTCCGCGTCACCGAATTTGCAACCGGGCTGAAGCAGGCCGAGGCCGGCGATTACCAGGCCTTCATGCTGGCCTGGAGCGGGCGCGTCGATCCCGACGGCAACACCTTCGTCTTCCTGCACAGCGGCGCGCCGCAGAATTACGGCGCTTGGAACAATGCGCAGGCCGACAAGGCGCTGGAGGATGCGCGATCGGTGACCGATCCCACCAAGCGCAAAGCCAGCTACGAAGTCCTGGCGAGGCTGGTCCAGGACGAGGAGCCCCTCCTGTACCTCTACCACCGCCGCATCATCATCGCGCATACGACGAAGCTCGAAGGCTACCGGCAGATGCCCGACGGGCTCGTGCGCGTTATCGGCCTCAAGCTGAAGTGACAATGAAAGGATGCTGAAGTTCCTCGCCCGCCGCCTTGTGCAGATCGTGCCGACACTGTTCTTCGTCTCGGTGCTGATCTTCTCGCTCCAGCAATTGCTGCCGGGCGATCCTGCGCTGGTGATGGCGGGCGAAGAGCGCGATCCTGCCGTGATCGAACAGATCCGCCATCAGTACCGGCTCGATCAGCCCGTCCCTGTGCAGTACGCCTATTGGATCAAGGGCGTACTCGCCGGCGATTTCGGCGAATCGCTGCGCAACAAGATGCCGGTGCGCGAGCTGATCGCGCAGAAGCTGCCGGTGACCTTACAGCTCGGCTCGATGGCGATCCTGATCGCATTCCTGATCGGCATCCCCGCCGGCATCGTCGCGGCCGTGAAGAAGGGCACCGCCTGGGACTACGGCGCCAATTTCTTTGCGCTATGGGGAATCTCCACGCCGAACTTCTGGCTCGGCATCATGCTGATCTTCCTGTTCTCGATCGAGCTCGGCTGGTTGCCGGCCTCGGGCTATGTGCCGCTCACCGAAAATTGGCGCGCGAGCCTGGCTGCCACCATCATGCCCGCCTTCGTGCTCGGCAATGCAATTGCCGCGATCCTGATGCGGCACACCCGCAGCGCTATGCTCCAGGTGCTGGAGAGCGACTATGTCCGCACTGCGCGCGCCAAGGGATTGTTGGAACGCTCGGTCATCCTCAAGCACGCGATGCGTAACGCACTGACACCTATCATCACGCTCGGTGCGCTCGAGCTCGGTACCCTGCTCTCAGGCGCCGTGCTGACCGAACAGATCTTCTCCATCCCCGGCTTCGGCAAGCTGATCGTGGATGCGGTATTCAACCGCGATTATGCGGTCGTGCAGGGCGTGGTGCTGGTGACAGCCACCGTCTACATCACTCTGAATCTCATTGCGGACGTCGCCTATATCCTCGTCAATCCGCGGCTGCGGGGCTAGTGCCATGAGCGACACGACGCTGGCCAGTCCCGCTACGCAAGCTCACGAGCTGGACAGCCCGGCACGCCGCGCGCGGCGGCGCCTGTTCAAGCGCAAGGCCGCTGTGTTTGGCCTCATCGTGATCATCGCGTTCATCCTTCTTGCGGTGCTTGCGCCGGTCGTCGTTCCCTTCGACCCCATCGCGACGAGCTGGAGCCTGGTGCGCAAGCCGCCGACCGCCGCGCACTGGTTCGGCACCGACGAGCTCGGCCGCGACATCCTGAGCCGCGTCGTCTACGGCGCGCGCGCCTCGCTGCTCGCGGGCCTGATCTCGGTTGCGATCGCGCTCGGCATCGGCGTGCCGTTGGGCCTCCTCGCCGGCTATCGCGGCGGCTTCACCGACGCACTGATCAGCCGGATCACGGACGCAATGCTCGCCTGCCCGTTCCTGATCCTGGCAATTGCGCTCGCGGCATTCCTCGGCCCGAGCCTCGGCAACGCCATGATCGCCATCGGCATCTCGGCCACTCCGATCTTTATCCGCCTGACCCGCGGTCAGGTGCTGAGCGTCAAGGCGGAGGATTATGTGGAGGCCGCGCGCGCACTCGGCAATCCGCCATGGCGGATCGCATTCTCGCACATCCTGCCGAACATCCTTCCGGCGCTGCTGGTTCAGGCGACGCTGTCGATCGCCGCCGCCATCATCGCCGAAGCGGCATTGTCGTTCCTCGGCCTAGGCCAGCAACCGCCGGCACCGTCCTGGGGCAGCATGCTCAATGCCGCACAGCGCTTCCTGACCCAGGCGCCCTGGATGGCGATCTGGCCGGGGCTCGCGATCTTTCTCGTGGTGTTGTCGCTGAACCTGCTTGGCGACGGCCTGCGCGACGCGCTCGACCCGCGCCAGCGCTGAGATTGGATCAACGCTGCCGCCCTCCACCTCTCCCCGTTGGGGAGAGGTAAAGATCACCTGCCGATAGACCTCAAATCACGACCTCCCGCATCACGCGGCGGCAGTCCATCTCATATTCGAGATCGACCACGGGCGGCCGGGCAAAATGCCAGGTGAGGCCGGAGCGCAGCGCGCCGCGGCGCACCAACTCGTCGACCAGCGCGTGATGGAAGTCGTGCACCGAATAGGCCTGCACGCCGGTGGTGTCCTTCCAGCCGAAGCCGAAGGCCGCCATCCGGTTCTCCATCTGCGCGGTCGTTGTGAAGCGTACTTTCTCCCGCAGCCCTTCCGGGCTGAGGTCGCGGTAACGCACCGTGCGCTCGACATAGGTGCCGCTGCCCTCGCGAGCCTCGGCTCCGCCGGCGATCACGAAGCTCGGCGATTTCGACGGGGTCGGGCGCGTGAAGGAGAACGCGTAGAACGACGGCTCCGACGGCGGATCGATCTCGGGACAGACATTGCTGCGTGCCACGGGATTGGTGGTGCCGTCGAAGATCCCCCATTCCGACAGCGTCTTCACATAGTGCAGGTTGAACGCGCGAAAACCTTCCTCGCTGAAGGCCGCCGGCGAGCGCAATTCGCAGGCACAGAACGCCGTGAGCGGCCGCCCTGCCTCCCGGATGAACTTTGCCG
Source organism: Bradyrhizobium sp. 147 (assembly GCF_023073935.1). Classification (NCBI taxonomy): domain Bacteria; kingdom Pseudomonadati; phylum Pseudomonadota; class Alphaproteobacteria; order Hyphomicrobiales; family Nitrobacteraceae; genus Bradyrhizobium; species Bradyrhizobium sp. 147. Next base: position 77,652 of record NZ_JADPKL010000070.1, read on the forward strand.
TCAGCGCAAATCCTTCCGCAAGCGGCACCAGGCGGTCGAACCGGACGCGCTCGATCTCGTAGCCCTCATCTGCGGCGGCACCCGCCGAATACTGGAACACGGACGGAATGAAACGATAATTGCCGGCCGAGAACTCACGAATCATGGCGGACTCCTATTCCAGTTGCATGCGAATGCCCTTGGCGCCGTTGAGCAGGCGCCTCAGGTGAAAGCCGGCCAGGGGATCGTCGGCGTGCATGCCGACCAGCGCTGCGAATGCGGGCATGGCGGCGACGTCGCCGGCCTCCATCTTGGCAAAAGCATCGGAATATAGCGCGGTTTCCGGCGCTTCGAATTTGGCCTCCGACAGCGGTTCGAACGCGCGCAGCGGCTCGCTGCGTCCGCGCAGCATCAGCTCGCCTATTGGGCGGCCTTGAAAGTTATCGGCCGACGTGGCGACGCTGATGCTGACACACATGCGCGTTCCCAGATGCTTGTTGGCAGCCTCCAGCCGCGCCGCAATATTGATGGTGTCGCCGTAGGCGGTGTAGTCGAAGAAGCGATTGCCGCCGAAATTGCCAACCAGCGCCGGGCCTGCATGCACGCCGATCCGGGTGGTCCCGAAATTCACGCCTCTGCCCCTCCAACGCGCCGAGAACGCCTCCGCCCAGGCGTCGAGATCATGTGCGCAGGTGACTGCACGCGCCGCATAATCCGGCTGGTCCCCCGGCGCGTTGAAGAGCACCTGGATCGCATCGCCGATGATTTTCGTGACCGTCCCCTCATGCGCGAAGACGATTTCGGTCATGCCGCCGACATATTCATTGAGGAGCTCGCCGAGCATCTGGGGCGGTGCGCTCTCCACCAGCGAGGTGAAGCCGGTGATATCTGTGAAGATGGTCGCGACGTCGCGCCACTGCACCTCCATGCCGTCGCCGGCGACATCCGCCGCCAGGCGCCTTGCGATCTCCGGCGAGAAGAAGCGCGACAGCGAGGCATGGGCGCGCTCGGCTTCCATCTGGCGCCGCCGCACCTCGCGCAGCATCTCGACGTGGCGAATGGTTTTATCGATCGTGGCTTCCAGATCGGCGAAATCGATCGGCTTGGTCAGGAAGTCGAATGCGCCGCGGTTCATGGCGGTACGGATGTTGCTCATGTCACCATAGGCGGAGACGATGATGGTCGACTTCTTGTCCTCGGCCTCCTGAAGCTTCGCGAGCAGCGACAGCCCGTCCATCCGCGGCATGTTGATGTCGGAGACCACCATGTCGACATGCGGATTCTGCTCGAGCGATTGCAGCGCCTCGAGACCGTCGCGCGCGAACATGATGTCGACGAGCCCGTCCCGGATCTGCCTGCGGAATTTTTGCAGAATCAGCACCTCGAGATCCGGTTCATCATCGACGAAGAGGATGGTCGCAGTCATGCGGCTTGCTCGAGCCTCGTGTCGATCTCCTGCCGCAACAGCGCAAAGTCGATCGGCTTGGTGAGGAGCCCGACGGCGCCCCGCTCGATCGCCTTGCGGCGCGTTTCGGCATCGCCATAGGCCGTGATCATGATGACGGGAACATCCGGATGCGCGGCACGCACCTTCGGCAGCATGTCGAGCCCGCTCATGCCGGGCATGTTGATGTCCGAGAGAATCAAAATCAGCGAGGGATCGCGAACTTCGGCCGCGCGCCTCAGCGCATCTGGCGCAGAGGACGCAAATTCCATCTGGAAGCGTCCCGCGCGCAGCTCCCGCCGGAACTGCTGCCGGAACAGCGCCTCGACGTCGGGCTCGTCATCGACGACCAGGATATAAACGTTCAAGTCCCGTCTCCAGTAGTTCCGCTTGCCGCCATCATGCGCGGCAGCGTGATGATGAATTCGGTGAATACACCGGGCTCGGTGTTCACGTCGATCGTGCCGCCGTGCTGTTTCACGACGATGTCATGACTCATGGAAAGGCCGAGCCCGGTGCCCTCGCCAGCCGGCTTGGTGGTGAAGAAGGGATTGAACATCTTCTCCTTCACCTCGGGCGGGATCCCGGTGCCGTTATCGCGGATCCGGATCTCGACTCTCTCGCCGAGGTTCTTCGTTGCCGCGCGCAAGATCGGCTCGAAGGCGTCAGCGGCGCTCTCCTTGCGCTTAGCGGTTGCGTAGAAGCCGTTGGAGATCAGGTTGAGAAAGACGCGCGTGATCTCCTGCGGATAGATATCGACCATACCGGCGGCGGGATCGAGTTCGCGCTGGAGCGTGACGTTGAAGGCCGGTCTTTCGGCGCGCGCGCCGTGGTAGGCCAAATTGAGGCTCTCCTCCACGACTGCATTGATATCGACGGCGCGATGCTCGCCGGAGCCCTCGCGCGAATGCAGCAGCATGTTCCTGACGATGGAATCGGCGCGTTTGCCGTGCTGCACCACTTTCTCGAGATTGCTCCTGAGCATGCCGGTCAGCTCGTCGACCTCCTCCTTCGTCTTGCCGTCGAGCGCGGCCGACTGCAGGGCCTCCTTGAGCTCGTCGATCAGCTCGGTCGAAACCGCGGAGAAGTTGTTGATGAAGTTGAGCGGATTCTTGATCTCGTGGGCGATGCCCGCCGTGAGCTGGCCGAGGGACGCGAGCTTCTCGGTCTGGATCAGGCGATCCTGGGCGGCGCGCAAGTCGTCGAGCGACTGCGACAACTCTCTGGTTCGTTCCTGGACCTCCTCGAACAATCGGACATTCTCGATCGCGATAAGGGCCTGGTCTGCAAAGGTCGTGGCGAGTTCGATCTGCTTCGCGCTAAACGGCCGCACATCGTGTCGCGTCAAAACGAACACGCCGATCGGTGTCCCCTCTCGAAGCAAGGGCACACCCAGCATCGTACGTACGTGGGCGCGCCTTCGGGCGGACGAGGGCGCGTATTCCGGGTCGGCCTGCACATCCGGGACATGGACCGTCTTGCCATCGAGCAGGGTGCGGCCGACCACACTTCCCCGTTCAGGTACAGACGCGAAAGTCCGGAGCTTGTTTTCCTGCTCGGCGTCGAGCCCGCAGCTTGCCGCCAAATAGAAAACGCCATCGTTGGGCCGGAAAATCGTTCCCTCCTCCGCGTCACACAGGCGAGCTGCCGAGCCAACAAGCGTGTTCAGCACGACTTGCAGGTCGAACGCCGAACGGCTGATGACTTTCAGCACGTCGGCGGTCGCAGTCTGCTGCTGCAGGGATTCGCTCAATTCCGCGGTGCGTCGTTCGACCTTGTTTTCGAGGTCGGCGTAGGATTCCTGCAAGCGTGCGCCCATCTCGTTGAACTGGTCGGCGAGACCTTCGAGCTCGTCGCCGGTTTTGGTCGAGATGCGCTGGGAGAAATCGCCGGCGCCGATCCGCTCGGCGCCGCTGCGCAGCGCTTGGATCGGACCGACCATGCGGCGCGCGAGAAAGATCCCTGCAAGCACCGCGAAAATCGAAGCCGCCGACAGCACGATCGCAAGGCGCTGCAACGAGGCGTAGAGCGAAGCGTAGGCCTCCTCGACAGGCAATTCCACGAACATTGTCCAGCCGAGCGGCGCGATCGGGGCGGAGGCCGTCAGAACCTTCTGCCCCTGGATGTTCGTCGCCTCCTGCAATGCGTCCGGCATGACGCCGCCCCCGGCCTGCGCAGCGCGCACCTGCGCGAGACCAGACATGTCGGTGTTGCGCAGCACGAAACTGATGTCGGGATGCGCGATCAGGCGCCCTTCCGGTCCGACGACGTAGGCAACTCCGCGCTCACCGACCTTGATCTGGGACACAACGTCCCAGATCAGCTTGAGATTGACCTCGGCGATGCTGACGCCGGCATCCTTGCGCGCACCAGCCAGCGCCAGCGTCATGTAGGGCTCGGACTCCCTGCGGAAATAGATGGGTCCGTAATAAACCTTGTGTGCGACTGCCTCGGTAAACTTTGCGTCGCTCGACAGGTCGATGCCGCTGTCGATCGCATCCATCGCCAGCCGCGAGACCCGCAACCGCTCCTTGCCAGTCGAATCCACCTGGGCAAGCTCGGTGATCCCAGGCACCTGACGCAGCAGCCGCAGCGCGTCGAACCGGTGCTGCTCGATCGAGCCCCCAGACCAGGGCAGTTGCGTGGTCCAGCCGAGCTGGCCCTCGATCTCCTTGACGAACTGGCCGATCTTGGCCGCGGCCGCCTCGGCCTGCTCATGCTGGACCCGGATCAGCGAGGCCTTGTGCTCGCGATAATAGAAGAAGACCTCGAACAGGCCGTTGGCGAGCAGCGCGACGGTGACCACGGCCACGAACAGCGCGACGTATTTGGTGAACAACCGGCTCCTGATCCCCTGCCCCGTCGCCGCGCCGGCAGTGACGCCAGCCGCTGCCGCGCTCGGCAGCGTCCTGGCTTGCAGGGTGTCGGGATGGACGGAAAGGCTCATCCCTCGGAAACTACCAAGAAGAGCGGACCTTGTCTCTCGCAAGCACCCGGGAGCGGCCGCCTGATGGCCGGTGCGGCGCCTCGCCGTTGCACAAAAAAAACACAATAAAAGGGCGGCAACGGAAACCGCTGCCGCCCTCTGGTTCGCGCGCCTACAGCCTCAGGTCGGCCGCAAGGCCTTGTTGGAGCCCAGGTCGAGCTCGTTGACCTGCTTGTTCCGCTCCGAATCGGCGGCCGCGCGATGGTCGGTCGCCAACACCACGTAAACCGCCGGCAGCACGAACAGCGTGAACAGCGTGCCGATCGACATGCCGGCCACGACGACCAGACCGATCGAGAAGCGGCTGGCCGCGCCGGCGCCGGTGGCGGTCAGGAGCGGGATCAGACCCGTCACCATCGCGGCCGTGGTCATCAGGATCGGGCGCAGCCGAATGCGCGCCGACATCTCGATGGCCGAGCGGCGGTCGAGCCGCTCGCTGACCTGGAGCTCGTTGGCGAACTCCACCATCAGGATGCCATGCTTGGTGATCAGGCCGACCAGGGTGAGCAGACCGACCTGGGTGTAGATGTTCATCGTCGCCACGCCGAAGAACAGCGGGATCAGCGCGCCGACAATCGCCATCGGCACCGAGATCATGATCACCAGCGGGTCGCGCAAG
>NZ_JADPKL010000134.1:0-781 GCF_023073935.1 Bradyrhizobium sp. 147
AGTTGTCCGTGAACAAGCCTCCAAGCACTTGATTGGGAGTCTGTTTTCCGGTTGCGGCGGCATTTGAGATTGCAGGGGGATTGAGGCTTCACAGCCCAAAACCCTGCAATTTCGATTTTGGATTTCCCTGCCGCTGCGAACCGTGATTCTGTGCTGCATCGGAGGGACCGATGCGACCAAAGAAGCACAGGACGACAGGCTCGAACGATCTGTTCCGGTCCCGGCTGGACCAGATCATCAACATGCGACACGAGCTGGTTCTGCTCGCCGGCAGGGTCGATTGGGACTGGATCGACGGCGAGATCGCGCCGCTCTACAGCGACAACGGCAGGCCGGGTATCGCGACCCGCTTCATGATCGGATTGCTGCTGCTCAAGCACATCTACGGCCTGTCCGATGAGGGGGTGTGCGAGCGCTGGGTCCACGATCCGTACTTCCAGTTCTTCACCGGCGAAGAGTTTTTCCAGCACGTTTTCCCGCATGAGCGCTCAGACCTGAGCCATTGGCGCAAGCGGCTCGGCGACAGGCTGGAGCGGTTGTTGGCCGAGAGCCTTCGGGTGGCGCACGCGAGCGGTGCGTTGCGCAGCCAGGACCTCAAGCGGGTCACGGTCGACACGACCGTCCAACCGAAGGCCATCAGCTTTCCGACCGACGCCAAGCTGCTGCATGCAGCGATCCGCGGGTTGAACCGCCTGGCGAGGAAGCACGGGGTCAGGCTCCGGCAATCCTATGTTCGCGTGGCCAAAAGCGCGGCAATGATGGCGGGCCGCTACGCTCATGC
>NZ_JADPKL010000065.1:0-80625 GCF_023073935.1 Bradyrhizobium sp. 147
TGCGAATCGGTGCCAGACAAGGAATCACGGTCGATTCCTGCGATGCAATAGTTGGTGCGCTCCCTCAGCCCCCTCGGCTAAATGTGGGTAATTGAAAGCCGGTGAGGGCCGCCTTGCCGAATGAGGCGTATTGTTGAGAACTGTCCTTATGGACAGTGATAGGCGCAGTGCCCAAGTCGAACGGCTTGAGGTGGTGGACACGGGCCGGCGGCGACGCTGGTCCGAGGATGAGAAGCTCAAGATTGTCCTGGAGAGTTTACAGGCGCCTCGCCAGGTCGCTGCAACCGCGCGGCGGTACGGCGTTTCGCGCTCATTGCTGCTGAGATGGCGACGGTCGTTTCGGCCTGAGCCGAAGGATGCCGCCGATCAACCTGGCTTCGTACCGGCGGTAGTGGTCGCGGAACCAGGGCCGATGCCTTGTCCAGTCGCGCCGTCCAGCAGCGGCGGGTCGATCGAGATCGAGTTTGCGGCCGGGGCTCGGATGCGGATCACGGGCACGGTCGATGCGGCGACGCTGAAGGCCGCGGTGGCGGCACTGGCAGATGGACGGCCGCGGTGATCCCCATTGCGTCGGGCGTGCGGGTGTGGATTGCGACCGGCCACACCGATATGCGTCGCGGCATGAACTCGCTGGCCTTGCTGGTGCAGGAAGCGTTCACGCGAGACCCGCACGGCGGCGATCTCTACGTGTTCCGTGGCAAGAGTGGCAAGCTGATCAAGATCCTTTGGCACGATGGACTGGGCATGTCGCTTTATGCCAAGCGGCTGGAGCGCGGCCGCTTCTTGTGGCCGTCGTCGGCTGATGGCGTGGTGACAATCACCCCAGCCCAGCTTGGCTACTTGCTGGAGGGCATCGACTGGCGGATGCCACAACAGACCTGGCGACCGCAGGCGGCAGGCTGATCGCTGGGATTTGAATCGGTGGCACGATCAGCGGTCCGGACAGAGACCGCGCTTTGTGATTCTCTGGTCGGCGATGGGCGCCGATGATTCTCTCCCCGACGATGTGACCACGCCGCAGGCGATGCTGCGCGCCGAGCGAGCGGCCCGGTTGGCCGCGGAAGCCGAGGCCCAGGCGGGGACCTTGCTGATCGAGAAGCTCAAGCTCACGATCAAGAAGCTCCGGCACGAGCAGTTCGGACAGTCCTCCGAGCGAGGCGCATTGCTGGACCAGCTCGAGCTACAGCTCGCCGACCTGGAGGAGAATGCGGCTCAAGCTGAGACCGCGGCGCAGATGGCAGCCGAGAAGATAGCGGTGCCATCGTTCGAGCGCCGCAAGCCAGCCCGTCGGCCGCTGCCGGAGCATTTGCTGCGGGAGCGCATCGTCTATCCGGTGCCGACCACCTGCCCATGCTGCGGCGACAGCCGATTGCGCAAGATTGGCGAGGACCTAACGGAGACGCTGGAGCTCGTTCCGCGCCAGTGGAAGGTGATCCAGCACGTGCGTGAGAAGCTCGTCTGCCGGGCCTGCGAAGCGATCACCCAACCGCCGGCTCCTTCGCATCCGATTGCGCGCGGGCGTGCAGGGTCCAAGCTGCTGGCCCATGTCCTGTTCGCCAAGTACGGCCTGCACCTGCCGCTTCATCGTCAGAGCGATGTCTACCAGCGTGAAGGCATCGACCTCGACGTATCGACGCTCGCGGACTGGGTAGGTGCCTGCGCGGCAACACTGATGCCTCTGGTCGATGCGATCCGGAGCCACGTCTTCGCGGCCGAGCGCATCCACGCGGATGACACCACGGTGCCGGTCCTGGCCAAAGGCAAGACCCGGACTGGCCGGCTCTGGACCTATGTGCGCGACGACCGTCCGTTTGCCGGCCCAGATCCGCCGGCGGCCGTGTTCTTCTACTCGCCCGACCGTGGCGGTGCGCATCCGGAGCAGCATCTGGCGGGCTATGCCGGACTGATGCAGGCCGACGCCTACGCCGGCTTCGGCAGGCTCTACGAGGCCAATCGCAAGGGCGGCCCGATCATCGAGGCCGCGTGCTGGGCGCACGGCAGGCGCAAGTTCTTTGATCTCGCGCGGCTCAGCAAGGCGCCGATCGCGGCCGAGGCGGTCAAGCGCGTCGATGTCCTGTTCGCCATCGAACGCGAGATCAACGGTCTTACCGCGCATGAGCGTTTGCGTGTGCGCCAGGACCGTAGCCGCCCCCTGATCGTCGAGCTGGAGGCGTGGTTGCGCGAGCAGCGCGCCAAGCTATCCAGGAACAACGACACGACAAAAGCGATCAATTACTGCCTCAGCCGGTGGGATGCATTTAGCCGCTTCATTGATGACGGACGGCTTTGCATGTCGAACAATGCTGCTGAGCGTGAGCTACGAGCGGTCGCCGTGGGGCGAAAAAATTGGACCTTCGCCGGGTCCGATGAGGGCGGCCGGCGCGCGGCCGCCATCTACAGCCTCATCGCCACCGCCAAGCTTAATGACGTCGACCCGCAGGCTTGGCTCGCCGACGTGCTGGCGCGCCTACCGGATCATCCCGCCAAGCGCATCCACGAACTCATGCCCTGGAATTGGCGACGTCAGAACGTCGCTCAGGCCGCATAAGCGCGGTCAGCCATCCGTTCAAGATGACCTAACCAGGGCCGTCACCGGACGCGTACTCACCAATCCCTATACCGGTACGGCAACGAACGACTCTGGTGGACCAATCTACAAATTTCGCCCTTGCCGATCGCAAAGGATCTTTGGGACGCCAGCCCTGTCCATCTGACGAACGGAGCAAACACGCTGCATCGACATCATGCCCGCTACCGGAGGCGCGAAGTCAATGAACGGACCGGTCAACCTACCTCAAGCTCAGTCGGCGAGCGCTTTGCCGTCTCAACTCGAGGCGCTCTGTCCTCCTCTGCAACTTCTGCCCGGAGAGGACATTGATCACTATCACGCACTTCAGGGCGCAATCTTCGGCGAGCTCGCCCCTCAATCAGCGATCGAATGGCTGCTCGTCATCGACATCGCCGAACTCTTTTGGGAGATGCAACGCTATTTGGTACTGCGGCATAGGCTCTTGAACAACTAGCGCCAGAACGCCATCGAGACGACGCTTCGTCGCGGCGACGTGGCGGGCATCGCGCCAGACTTCCCGGATGTCGCCGAAATCTACACGTTCAATAACGCCCGGATCGGCAACTGGACGCTTCTGCTACCCTCGATATCGAAGCGCGCCTTCGATCGTATGGCCTCGATTAACATGCGACCAGCATGGGGGTGTATGTTCAGGCGCGCGAGATTCTCTCGCTGTTTGAATCACTCTTGAGCGGAGCACAATTCCAATTCCCTCAGGGGTTCCGGTTCACAGGCGATCGCGCTTCTCGGCCGCGTCACACATTCGACGGAAATGCCACTTATGGCGAAATGGGGCGCAGGTAGCAGGTCCGATGAAAATCTTCGTTGTCGCGATCGGTGTCTTGGTCACAGTATTTGTTGTGTGTGTGTTCGCAAGCAACATCTGGATCGAGTTGACGCAAAAGACGCGGCGGCAGAAGCGAATCGAGCAGAGTAGATCTAAGTGCGGCAATGCTGGTCAAAGCTGACTGGTCGTCTCCCTAACGGGTTATCTGCTGTCCAGTCTCCTGCGATCCCTTCAACGTACCGAGCCCGTCGCCTCGTTGTTTTGACCGATGCAGCCTCGGCAAATCGCTAGCTTCGAGGTTAGCTGTAGGTCGTTCTCGGCTTCAATCTCGTCGTGCACGACCCACCACGCATCGGAATAAGGACGAAGCGTCGCGAGTGTCTTTTCGCGTTCAACGTTAGGATCTGCACGTCTTGCGAGAGCCGTGTTCTGGCGAGCCTGTCCTTTCACCAGGAAGCGATTGGGATCGTGACCGAATCCATCCCAAGCAACCGAAGTCATCGGTGTGGAAGGCGGGCTGGCGCAGCCGCTTAGGATAAGCCCTGCGATCGCAAATGTTGTCGCAAGTTGCTTGTTCACCGTTTCGCGCCGACTAAAAGCGGCACGACCAACGAGGTTCCGCGACCGGAACTCTAGAAGAGGATAGTTAGCGGTTTGTTAACGCGGCGTCCAGGAGCGCCACTCCGCCTCAGGCTGCGGAAGTTCCTTCTTCCACTGCTCACCCGGCTCAGCCGCTCCCTCAGTAGGAGGATTTCCAAATAGTCCTTCTCGAACTCTGGATGGCTGCGTAGGGCTTCAATTTGTTGGTCATGCAGTTTGAGCAACGCGACAATGTGAGTGCTTTCCAGCAAAAGGTTTTGGAAATTAGCCCGCGCTAATGGCCCGAGCTTTTCCGCTCCAGAACGGGAACGATGTTGCCGTGTGTGGCGCAGAAACGCAACCCCAAATCGGCATACCTTTGCCGCGGCGGTGCGTTGGCTTCATAACGAGAGCGCCATTCAAAGACGTCGATCCGCTCACCTATCTTACTGACGTCCTGACCAGGATCGTCAACGGGCATACAAACCGCGACATCGACCAGCTGCTGCCCTGGGCCTACCGCGCTCAAGCCCTCAAGGCCGTGGCCTGAGAACGACGCTTATGATGCTGCAGTAGGACAAGCCGGACGATTTCGTGAGTACGCATCCGACGGGGGCCGTCTTGCATGACGGATGGTAATTCGCGAAACGTGTGACCTTAAGTCTAGCTATAAGGTCATCAGGCGATGCGGGTCGAGGTTTTGGGCGGGCTGGAGCGGCGGCGGCGCTGGTCGCAGGACGACAAGGCACGGATTGTCGAGGAGACGTTGGCGCCGGGCGCGAAGGTGACTGAGGTTGCGCGTCGCAACGGAGTAGCGGCCAGCCTGGTGTTTACCTGGCGTCGACAAGCGCGGACATCGGAACAAGTTGTACCATCTTTTACGCCGGTGCAGATCGCCGCGGTAGCGGCCTCGGCTGAGGAAACTCCGAAGCTTTTGCCTACGGTTGATGGCCGAGTTCGCTCCGTGGCAGCCGCGCGTACTGGATTGATAGAGATCGATCTCGGCAACCGACGGTGCATCCGGGTGGATGCGCACGTCGATCCGGAGGCGCTGGCGCGGGTCCTCGATGTGCTTGGACGCCGATGATTGCTATACCGGGGAATGTGCGAGTGTGGCTCGCGACAGGCTACACGGATATGCGCAGAGGCTTTCGGTCGCTGGCACTCCAAGTGCAGGAGGTGCTGCACAAAGACCCGCTCAGCGGTCATCTGTTCGTCTTCCGCGGTCGCCGCAGCGATCTTGTGAAGGCGATCTGGCACGATGGCCAGGGAGCCTGCTTGTTCACAAAAAGACTTGAGAGAGGAAAGTTCATCTGGCCATCGGTTGCCGGTGAATCGGTAACGATCTCGCCGGCGCAGTTGAGCTATCTGCTGTCCGGGATCGATTGGCGTAACCCTCAAAAAACCCATCGGCCGACGCGGGTCGGATAGCCGCTTTTACGGTTTGAATCTGCTGCTTGATCTGATTCAATGGCTTCATGATATCGAAGCCGGACGATCTTCCATCGGACCTTGCGAGTGCCCTGGCGGCGCTGCAGGCCGAGCGTGCGGCGCGGCGCGGGCCGAGGCGGTGGCTGCCAGTGCGCAGGCGGAGCTGTCGGACAACGAGGCGCTGATCGCGCATCTCGAGCTGCGGATCGAGAAGCTCAAACGCGAACTGTACGGGCAGCGCTCCGAGCACTCGGCACGGCTGCTCGAGCAGCTGGAATTGGAGCTCGAAGAACTCGTCACTACGGCGAGCGAGGATGAGCTTGCCGCGCAGGCCGCCGCGGCGAAGACGCAGAACGTCCGCCCTTTCATGCGCAAGCGGCCGGTGCGCAAGCCATGGCCGGACGACATCGAACGCGAGCGCGTTGTCATTGAGGTTCCAACGATCTGCGCCTGCTGCGGCGGATTGCGGCTGGCGAAGATCGGTGAGGATGTGACCAAGACGCTGGAGGAGATCCCGCGTCGCTTCAAGCTGATCGAGACGGTACGCGAGAAGTTCACCTGCCGCGATTGCGAGAAGATCAGCCAGCCGCCCGCGCCGTTCCACGCCACGCCGCGCGGCTTCATCGGCCCACAATTGCTGGCGACGATCCTGTTCGACAAGATCGGCATGCATATCCCGCTCAACCACCAGAGTGCGCGCTTCAAGGCCGAGGGGATCGACTGCCGTTGTCGACGCTGGCCGACCAGGTCGGCCACGGGACCTTCGCCGTCATGCCGCTCTTCCACTTGATCGAACGCCATGTGGTCGCGGCCGAGCGCCTTCATGGCGATGACACCACCATCCGTATCCTGGCCAAGGGCAAGTGCACGACCGGGCGGATCTGGACTTATGGGAGTCGCGACGCTTCTCGGTGATCCGTCAAAGGCCAAGCAGAAGCTCGGCTGGGAGCCCAAGACGTCGTTCGAAAGCCTCGTTCGAGAAATGATGAAGGAAGACCTCGAATCTGCCAAGCGGGACGAGATCATCAAGAAACACGGATTCCGCTACTTTGCCAGGCACGAATAGTCCGAGCCTCTCCAATGCATGGAGATGAATAAGGCGAGCATGTTAGTGCGCTCCGCGAGAGCTCCATCAACAACAATGATAAGAGCTCGAGCGAACTTGCTTGTCGGGCCAATATCCACTGCGGAATTCACGTGAGGTAACCCTCCGACTCCGGCCACCCCATGCGACATGGACGAAGCCTACGGCCGCTTCTGCAATTGAGCTTTCGGTAGGAGTTACCCCGCCGACAAATACGCCTGATAGGCGAGTTCAATCCCATCCTTAAGTGAAGTCCGAGCACGCCAGCCAAGCTTCTCCAGTCGGGTAACATCGAGCAACTTACGCGGCGTACCGTCAGGGCGCGAGTGATCGAACGTCACCTCTCCGCGATATCCGACGATGGCGGCAACGATGCGCGCGAATTCGGCGATTGTGATGTCCTTACCCACGCCAATATTGACAAGCTCGGGACCTGAAAAAGTCTTCACCAGGTGCACGCAGGCATCTGCCACGTCATCTACATAAAGGAATTCGCGGCGCGGCGAGCCCGTGCCCCAGATAGTGACGTTGGTTGCACCCGTTGACTTCGCTTCGTGGAAGCGGCGAATCAAGGCAGCAACGACGTGACTATATTCCAGATGATAGTTGTCGCCCGGACCATAAAGGTTTGTCGGCATTACACTGATAAAGTCAGAACCGTACTGGCTGCGATAAGCTTCCACCATCTTAATCCCAGCGATCTTCGCAATTGCATAAGGCTCGTTGGTTGGCTCAAGAGGCCCCGTCAGTACCGAATCTTCACGCAAGGGTTGCACAGCGAGTTTTGGATATATGCAGGACGAACCCAGGAACATCAATTTTTCCGCGCCATTAAGATGCGCCGCGTGGATTACGTTAGCCGCGATAGCAATGTTATCGTAGATGTACTCAGCGCGCAGAGTATCGTTGGCGATGATGCCACCTACCTTAGCTGCGGCAAGAAAGATCACCTGCGGCCGTACCTGAGCGAACCAGCGGAACACCATGGATTGGTCGCGTAAATCGACCTCGCTACGATCCACCGTAACGAGACGAACATCCTCCCGCGCAAGTCGGCGCGTCAATGCCGCTCCCACCATGCCGTTATGGCCAGCGACGTAGACGCTCTTACCCTTCAGTTCAAATGGAGCAGCGGCCATCGTGACCTCCCAAGTTCGCCGTGAGATCCCTGGCCTCGTTTCCCCTGCAAACTGGTCTTCGAACGAATGTTCCACATGGGACGTGGTTGGCATGGAACAGTGAGATCAGGTATTCAGCAAGATCGGCGCCGTCCTGTCCCGCTAGGCGCGAGATTAAAGCGACCTGCTTTTGCATGCCATTCCTTATCCAAACAATAGCGACTGCAGCATGAAATATCGAGCTGAGTGCGCCGCGCCGAGCTAAGATATACCCCTTTTTGGGTACGTCGGATGCTTAGGTCAACCCCGGACCGCTGAAAAGGTAAACTCGAACCGTATCTGTCCTAGAATCCGTTCCCGCTATTCGTCGTCCAGACCTGTCAATTGCCAGTGATATGCACAGACAGCTCATCCATGCGGCTTGTGTTCTCCCAGCGTGCGATCGAAGAACCGGCGAAGTTTGGCTTGGCCGCGCGTTAGTTGGAGGGCAGCCCCCGAAGCCATCGACAAGATCATCCATGCATGCCGGCACAAATTAGGGAGCTTCCTGTTACATAGCCGGCAATCGACGAGGCGGCCCGCAAGGCTCAACCATTTCCATTCGCTTACAACCAAACACCGCGTCTACAGCAATTTTGCTCTTTCAATGAGATCATCTAACTCGCCATAGCCAAGGTGCCAAGACGACGTTCACGAGAAATATCCGGCCGGATGGATTCAAGGGCAAAAAACCGGCGACCTGAGTTGTCAGCCAGGTTCTGGTTTAAGCTGGCAGTTTGTCGACGTGCATCTCGTTTCGATCATTCACGCCATTCAAACGCTCGTCCTAAACCAGGTGAAAGTCGTAGCGGTGTAAGTCCGCGAGTTGCATTCCCTCGAGAATGATGGAGCCCTCGTGCGCTGTGATAACCACGTGTTCGCCGCTTTGCACAGAGTTCGCCATTATTGCGCTGAAATCACCAAAAGTTGATTGGTCGATTTGGATGACATCATGGCTAGCACCAAGAGCTTGGAAGTTTCTGATCACGTTGTTTCCAAACTCGCCGTGAAAGACAAAGAAATCATTCTCCGCAGTGCCACTCATCACAGTGAGATGCGATTGTCCGGCGGCCGATCTAATCGGCGTCTGATGCCAATTTCCATCAAAAGATGTAGCCGCATCTGGCGTCGACACCACTGCACCCGTCATTTTCCAGTTTGTATCGAAATGCATGAAAGTAGTGGCACTTCCATCAACAGTAGCAATTTGTGCCCCGGTCATGACCCATTTGTCGTCGAAATAGACGGTCTGCCTCGTAGAGCCATTGATCGTCGATATTTCCGCTCCAATTTGCTGCCACGCGGCGTTGAACTGAATAGTCGTGGCACTATTCGCATTCACTGTAGTCAGCTCCGCGCCAACGACGTGCCAGTCGGCATCCAAATATACGGTTTGAGATTGATTGCCACTCACAGTAGTGACATCGGCTTTTGTTCGGTCCCAAGCATCGCCGAAATACGTTGTTGTGGTACTTGCTCCATCAGAGGTCCAAACCTCAGCGCCGATCATGGATCCCTTCGAATCTAGACGTTTGGCGGTATTTCCCTCGAAAGTAACAAGTTCAGTCGACATCGCTTCGACACGACCGACCGAAGTGGCTGAACCGGACCAAGTTGAGTTGACCGTCAAGTCGAACTCCGCAGACATAGCGCTGTGGTTGCCGGCGGCATCAATCGCTTTGCCGGTAAACGCGTGAACCCCGTCGGCCAGGGTACCAGTAGCAAAACTCCAGGCACCGTTCGCATTCGCGATCGAAGTCCCGATTTGTTTTGCCCCGTCGAACACCTGGACTGTGGCTCCGGCCGCCGCCATTCCCGTCAGCGTGACGTGGTTGGCATTGGTGATACCGTCGCCCGCCACTCCGCTGTTTGGCGAGAACGACGCCACCGTCGGAGCGGAGGGCGCCACCGTGTCCACCGTCACGGTTAGCGCCGTGGACGCTGCGCTGACGTTGCCCGCCGCGTCCACCGCCTTGCTCGTGAAAGCATGGTTGCCATCAACCAGCGTGCTGGTAGCAAAACTCCAGGCGCCCTTCGCATTCGCCGTCGAAGTCCCGATTTGATTCGCCCCGTCGAACACCTGGACTGTGGCTCCGGCCGCCGCCGTTCCCTTCAGCGTGACGTGGTTGACATTGGTGATACCGTCACCCGCTACTCCGCTATCCGCGGAGAACGAGGCCACCGTCGGAGCTGAGGGCGCCACGGTGTCCACCGTCACGGTGAGCGCCTTGGACGCTGCACTGACGTTGCCTGCCGCGTCCACCGCCTTGCTCGTGAAGGCATGATTGCCATCAGCCAGCGTGCTGGTGACAAAACTCCAGGCGCCGTTCGCATTCGCGGTCGAAGTCCCGATTTGCTTTGCGCCATCGAACACCTGGACCGTGGCTCCGGCCGCCGCCGTACCCGTTAGCGTGACGTGGTTGACATTGGTAATGCCATCGCCCGCCACTCCGCTGTCTGGCGAGAACGAAGCCACCGTTGGAGCCGAGGGCGCCACGGTATCCACGGTCACGGTCAACGCCGCGGACGCCGCGCTGACGTTGCCCGCCGCGTTCACCGCTTTGCTCGTGAAAGCATGGCTGCCATCGGCCAGCGTGCCGGTGGCGAAACTCCAATCGCCGTTCGCATTCGCGATCGAAGTCCCCATCTGCTTCGCCCCGTCGAACACCTGGACTGTGGCGCCGGCGGCCGCCGTTCCTGTCAGCGTGACGTGGTTGACATTGGTGATGCCATCGCCCGCCACTGCACTGTCCGGCGAGAATGAGGCCACCGTCGGAGCCGAATGCGCGAAAATGGCTTCCATCGTCGCCGCCCCCCATCCCTCCTTCGGATTAATGCTCATGGGGTCTGCGACCGGCCACCACGGATTTTTCCCAGAGGGGTCTGCGTAGACGTAGTTCCACACAGTGCTGGATACGCCGGCAGCCTGCAACTGAGTGAGGGCGTTGTTTAGGAGTGCAGTCCAGTTTGAATCATTACTCGGAACGCCGAGCTCCCCCACAAATCCCTGGTAGTTATTTGCTGCCAGCCAATCCAAAAACGGTTGAAGTTTTTCTGCCCCTAAACTCGAGGTCGCCCCTTGCTGCGCGTATGATTGCGCATATTGCCCACTCCCGTTGGCATCGAAATACTGATGCGCCTCGTAGATTATCTTGTTGGCAGGATCACTGATGCGGAGGTTTGCGTTGTAGACCAGCCAGTTCTCCGCACTCGCCCATTGGTAACCCTCAACATAAATGGGCGTCTTCATGTCTGCTGCCCGGATAGCATCGACTGCCGCTTGGGCCGCTTCGGGCCAGATCGTCGAGCTCCCCATGTTGTAGGGCTCGTTCATGATATCGTAGCCGGCCAGGCCGGCATGTCCGCTTAATTGGCCAGCCAACAAGCTCCAGAAATCGGCAAATGCTGACACCGGAACCGCGGACGATCCGATCACCGAAGCCCCTGCATCGTTAGGAGCAACAATGCCGTAGTTCGCAGCGGCATCTGCTGCATAGTTAAGGTTGTATTTACCATAATTGTGAAGGTCGATAATGACCTTGATGTCGCGAGCCGCAGCTTCGCTCAAGACGGTCTCCAGGCCTGACAGGTAAGTGGGATCGAGGGGACCGTTCAATGTGGGCTGCATCCTCTCCCAGCTAATCGGCAAACGAATGAGCGAGACGCCTTGGCTCGCAAGATAATCGAGATCCCCAGCCCCCACGAAGGGCATCCATGAGTACTCCGCGCCGCTAACATTCACGCCGACGGTCGCTGCTGAGGTAGTCGTCATATTCATCCCCCGAGAATCTGCACTAAACAAAGCGGCCTAGAAACGTCGGGACTGATAGCTCACCGCACCATAAGAACTGACATTCGGAAGTGCTCGGATTTTAATGAGTTCGCTAACCTATCGAACGGCGCAGCCTGAATGCTCCGCCCCGGGGGCCGCGCGCGAGTGCAGCGCGATCGTCGAACGATCCGGCAAGCCGCCATGAACGTCTGCAGTTTCCGCAAAGACCTACGTTCGCCTGGAGAGCAGAGGCAAAGTCATTAAAGGACATATCGATTCCGAAGGGCTGACGCAAAAGCGGCTTCCGTCTCGACGATGGGCGCGCCAAGCACGGACTAACCGTCATTCACTAACTCCCCCGCCAAACTCGCACATCAACGGTGCGTCGATCGTGCACTCTCCGACCAAGTCCGTCGATCTATCGTTGCTCCACCTGCGCAATACAGATTCTTCGTGGCTTAAATCGCTGCCGGGAAAAACCTTAGCGGGTTAAGCGTATCCCGATCGTTGCCCCCCGGTGCGCCCCCGGGCACACAGATTTCCGTGGCCGATTGGAGTCCAATGGGCTATCAACAAGCACTGTTGGCAATGCCGCCTCAATATAGTGTCCTGCTCATCCCGACGACTACGCTTCTCACCCCCCATTACTTAGGTAGGTGCCTCAGCTGGGCAGGCAGTGTCTGCTTTCAATCGTTCGGTGCCAATGCGCTGGTCCAGGCAATTTGGAGTGACAATACTTGCAGCAATCTCGGCACAAGCAGGAACTATTTTTCGGTGCCAGCGGACCGTTCAGAGGTTCATTTTCCCTGAGGTTCGCGAACGCTCCCGAGATTGGGCGCGCTGCTTTCTTTTTGGCCGGCTTCGTCGTTCTTACGGGCGCATTTACCCTACAAATTGCAGGCGTCGATCCCAGCCTTCCCAGACCATTCAGCGACGGTTCGACGCTGTCGCAGATCATCACGGCGACTATCTACCTCGTGTCGTTAATGCTATTCGCGCGGACTCCGCAACCCTTCGTCACCGTTGTTCGTGCATGGCCGGTCTTTCTGCTCCCAACAATGGCGTTCATGTCCGCCCTATGGGCCCCAGATGCGGAGCTGACCATTAGGCGTTCGTTCGCACTTCTTGGAACAATTCTCTTTGCTTTAGCTCTTGGCTCATCATACACGCTGAAGGACGCGATAAGGCTTGCCCTAAGAGCACTTATCCTTGTGATGCTACTGAGCATCATGTGGGCTACTGCGTTTCCAGAAACTGGCGTACATCAGGCCTCCGACGCACTTGAGCCCATTCATGCCGGGCGGTGGCGCGGGGTGTTCTCGCACAAGAACAGCCTCGGAGCAGTTGCCGGATTTACCCTCGGCATGTTGGCTCTCTACGGGCGACTAGTCACCAAGTCTCCATTCCTTCGCGCGGCAGCCGTTGGTGCCGCAACAATATGCCTTACGTTCGCCGGGTCGGGCACCGGATTTGTCACTGCTCTCAATCTGATCCTAATTGGCATATTAGTGCAGTTGGTTATTAGAGCGCCACTGGACTTAAGATTAGCCGTGCTTCTGCTGTTCACAGCGATTGTCACGCTTTTCTTTTCTTTTGCAGATAGCGCCGTAACGCTGGCCCTGGAAGCGTTAGGAAAATCTCCAGACCTTACAGGGCGGACTCTTTATTGGAGCTACGTTCTCTCGTTCATGGGCCAGCATTGGCTTCTGGGTTATGGTTACTTCTCCGGCTTTTTGTCGATTGGGGCAACAATCGCATCTATCACAAGCTTGGATCTAGGAAGCACCCACAATGGTTACCTCGACATCGTAGTTTCGTTTGGACTTGTGGGGCTGGTGGTCCTTATTTTCTATTTAGCCTGGCTTATTTTCCAAGGAACGCGATTATTGTTGGCGTCGAACGCCCCCAGTCTGGAAAGCACCTTCCCCATATGTGTTGTGTTCCACGCCATCCAGCTCAATGTGGTAGAAAGTGGATTCCTCGCCGCAAACTCGCTCTGGCCTCTTCTGATGGCTTTGGCCGCCACCATGTTGGTTCGAGTGAACAACTCTACTTCAGGCAACGCCCCTCAGTACGGCCGACGTCGCAGCCCCAATCCGGTTCGTGTAAAGGCTGAGGCCTAAGCAGGATAAGCCGCTAAAGAACCCACCCAACACGTTGGCTAATTGTCGGAGCTCCACTGCTCGGCACAGCCGATCATCCCATCGATCGAATCACACTCTCGACGACAACCTTTGACACGTATTTCGTGATGGTAGCTGCTGCTGAAAAAACACTAGCATTTAAGTTTTATAAGCAAGTAGAACTTGGAGACCACGACACAACTACCCAAATGCTACAAGCGACTCTGAATCACCTATTAAGGATGTATGGTCGCATACTCTTGCGTCAGTTGTTGAACACGCTCGGCTTACGGCTTCAGAAATGCCCCCCAACGACACTTCTAAGCGGCTTTCCTCAACTACCGTTGTCGGAGTTGGTATCTACCTCTGGATTTCCGGAACGCTGGCAGCGGCAGGACTACAAAACGAATTCCTAGCCTTCTCCGACAGCGGAAGAACTCTTGTCTGCCTGAACGCTTTTCAGCCCTTTGGCTACGGAAAGTCAATTGGCCCGCCTGGATCAGCGGCCTACTCCGTTAGTCCGTTCGAAAATGGCGGCTCTGACACGCAAGTATTGCCGAACTCAAGATTGGAGTTAGCGAAGTCACTGGGCTTCGACTGTCTGCGGATGGTTGTGGACGTCGGAGCGTTAATGTCCGCGGGGACCGAGCTTCAGCTTGATGCACTCGTTGAGCAAATACGAAACGGCATCTCACGAAGGATAAGAAGTGGGTTACGGGTAATAGTCGACGTACATCCATTTCCTCTTGGTACTCATCCAGTCCCCGGCCATGCGGACGTTGATCTGATTGATGGGCCAGATGGCCCGCACTTTCAACGCTTGATCTATGTTGTCCGCAGACTAGCACAGGCAGTGCACGATCATTTTTCGGCCGCTGAAGTTGCGGTTGAGCTCTTCAACGAACCTCCTTCTCCTGAGTCTTTCCGTACCCGACGGCCATGGAATGAGCAGATCGAATACTATTGGAGGCAGATCCGCGTCGTTTTACCAAACCACACTTTGATCGTCGCCGGCACGGGATTCGCTGGGCTGGACGGACTGGTCAGTGGCGACTCCTCGGCCGGAGTTGTCAATCTAAGGCCCGAACATTTTGACGCCAACACGGGCTTTGCAATTCACCCATACGACTCCCCAACGTTCACGCACCAAGGCTACCCTGGCTTTTTTTCCCATATTCGCGCACTACCCTTTCCGGCCGGTGACGAGCCAGCGATGAGACGCGCTAAAGAGACGTTTCGAAACACTGTCATCGATGATCCAAACCTCTCGCTGTTGGAAAAGTTCAATCTGGTGTTCAGCTTCCTTTATCGAGGTTCCAACAGCATCAGTTTCGATAAATATTCAACCGCCTTTGGAAATGCGGAACTGCTATCGAAGCGACTCAACGTGGTGACAGCTTGGGCAGATAAACATCATCTATCTCGAAGGCAGATAATGAATACAGAGTTTGGCGTGAATCATGATCAGGATGGGTGCTCCGGCAAGGCATCTGCCATCAGCGCCTTCAATTTCATTCGAGCAATACGCGACATATCTGACGCGAGCAAACTGGGCTTGATAACCATCCATCAACTGCAAGGCGACTGCTTCGGGATAGCCTCATCCAGACCGCCGTACGACTTTGATCCCGACATTATCGAAGCGCTGCGCCTTAAAAAATAGACGCCCAGACCATCGCCACAGGCTCGCCGATCAATTCTTGTTCGCGCAGCTTGATTATTCTATCGACTGAACGGCGGCATCTTTACCTCGCCAAACGAGCTATGGACCCAATCAGGACTCGCAGGGACGACGGAACGGCGAGCGCAAGGCATTCCAACTCCTCCTTGCGAAATGGGCGAGCGACAAAGAGTGAGCTGAAAAAAACAAGCAAACCGCCCATTGCCAAGGCAATTTGAAACTCTGGAAACGCGTCGCGAACCAGCAGAGCTATCATAATCACCACGCTCGCAGATAGAAAGACTTGCAGTGAACGAACCGGATCGATTGCCCGCCAGCCCACCGAACGTCGGTTGTAATGCATAACAATCGCAATACGCACTATACTCTCCAGAATAGGAATCAACAGAATTGCGACCATCCCCCAATTTTCAACTGTGAAATAGAGGGAAGCGGTGCCCAAAATGGATACGGGCCAAAGGACAAGAAACACAACATGCGTGAGCTGAAGACTCGCGACAAGCTCGCCGACGCGGTAGATCGTTTGGAGCAAAAGCACGAACATGATCGCGGGAAACAAATAATAGTATTGCCCGTACTCAGGTCGTGAGATGATTGCTATGAGTTGCTCTCCAGCAAGTGCTGTTACGATTGAGAATGACGCGAAGCATATCAACTCGAACTTGAAGATTATAGACACCAACCCGGACATGAGATTGGGAGAAGTTGCAAACCTTGCGAATATCGGTTCAAGGCTTGGCAGAACCATCGGGCCTGGAAATGACCGCTGAATCGACACACACAGAGCTTGCGCGAAGGCAAAAGCAGAGAACGCGACTACATCAAGCCCTCCCTTTGCGAGTATTCTTATAACGAATGGGCTTGTCATCAACCAACCAAGGTTCGATGCATAGACTGAAAGCGCGAAAATGGGAGCGCCCCGCACCGCAAGATGAGAAGGCTTTTTGTCCCGCTCGATCACGAGATGAGAAATCTGCGATCTGAGCCAAACCATTCTCGCTAATACGAAGACCAACGCCAAAGACGTGGTGATGGCCGATACAACAATAATCGTCACACCAGAGATCTTGTATTCGAAGCCGACCAAGCAAAGAACTGATGCACTTCGGGCGATGACATCGAGTGTTCCTGCGACTGCTGTCGTGGCGTGCAGGACCCAACTCTGCGCAAGCATTTCAAGGTCAGTCATAACAGCATAGCCAATGTACCAAATGCAAAAGCTATACAGCGTAAGAGCACTTTCGTCCGGCAGCACACGGCCACCTCCGTATGCGGCCATCAAACAAACTAGTGAGACCACTACAGCTATTGAGGCCACTCTCGCTATTGCCGCCTTCCAAAGTAGGCTTCTCAGGCTCTCGAAATTTCCATCGGCCGAATATGCCGGAACGTACCGCAGCAGGGTGCGATCGATGCCAAACGAAAAAACCCGCTCCATCGTCAATAGCAATGCGAGGAAGAACGCGTAAGTTGCGTAGTCGCTTGGGCTCAAGGTCTTGACGACCAAGATCTGAAACGCGAAGCCCAGCACCAGGTTAGTGAACTTGAATGAGTAGTGGATCTGAAGTGCGCGACGGAAGTTTGGTACCGGGCGGGCAATATTCACGATGGCTTTTCCGAAGCTGATCGACGACGCTGGGCGCCACGCGAGCGCCATAATTGTCGGAAGAGGGATGAACTCACGATAGTCTTCTGGTCGCTGTCGTAAGGGAGAGAGCCCGGACCTTTGTACCGTCGGGAATCCGCACGTCCCCAATTACTGTCGCGTAGCAGCCGAATTCAACATCATCTCCTACCGACGGCACAGTATTGGAGTCCTCGCCTGCATTGCCGAGTGTGACGCCGTGCCGAAGGATACAACGCGAACCAATTTTTACATCCGGGTGAATGCAAATGCAAAAGGGGTGGAATATCCGCAATCCCCACCCAATTTCGGTTCGCGCCAAGATGTCGATCTTGAATAGGAAACACGTCAGCTTGTAGAAGAGATTGAAACCGAAATAGAGAACCTTGGTTCTATCGAAGTGAAAGGAATAACTGGTCAAGCGGAAGATCAAAATGAAGATCTTCACCCGCAAGGAATTATTCGCCCCGATCTCCTTTCTCAAGCTGACCCAAAACATTTCTCCGCGCGCCCCGTCAGGTGAATTTCAGAACCTCAATCCGCAACGGTTGGCGCGGAGGAACCCTCTTCCGGAGGAGACCAAAAAGCATGCCGAGCGCAAAGACCTGCCAGCCCAAAAGCATATAGATGCTATTCGACAGTGACCGCTTGCGCATCGTTAAGATGGTTATGATGAGGCCAAGAAGCGCCAACGCACCGAGCACAACCAACTTGCTCGAGAAACAGAATGACATTCCACCAAACACAAGCCAGCAGGTCAGCACGGCGATCCAGAGACGGAACTCACGAAGTGTCCTAGCGACTTGACCGAGATAATTTCCATCGAATGAAGCGCGCAGAAGCTCGCCGGTTGCGAGGACATATCCCATTCTCACCCGATGCCAAAGCAGCCGATAGGTGCTCATCGAGTGACCGTAGTGTTCGGCGGCGGTCGCATCGAGCCTGACAAGCTTCCATCCCTGCAATCGAAGGCGAACGCCTAAATCAAACTCCTCATACCCATGAAGATTCCGGTCCGTCAAATAGCCCAGTTCGTCAATGGCCTTTCGCCGATAAAGCCCTCCTCCCGCTAGGCGATCGACGTCTCCCAAGGGGCTCAACTGGGCAAGCTTTTGCGCCCTATTTTTAAACTCCAGGTTCATCGTTGACATCTCGCTGATGCGTCCTCCCACTCCGGCGACGCCGCTATGCGTGGCGAGATAGTCAAGTGCCTTTCGCAAAAAGGTCGGATCGAGAACCATGTCTCCGTCCATGAGATAAAGGAACTCGCCTTTTGCATATAGGTAGCCAGCTTGCGCGCCTGCCCCACAGCGGCGCTCTTCTGCGTCCCTGATCTCGAGGATTGATATCGGATATTTCGAGGCAATCTTGACTGTATCGTCGACCGAAGCACTGTCCACGAGCAGCACTTCCCCCTCCAGCCCGTTCAAGCCTGCGAAGGCGCTTTCGATTGCAGCCGCGATATGAGCTTCCTCGTTGTAAGCCTTGATGATCACGCTAACGCTAGTCATGAATGGACTTCACCCAATCCCATAGAGCGACGCGAAATGACCCTCTGAGTCGCCGCTAGATCCAGCCAGATCCTGGCGAGCACGGCTACGTAAGTTGTAATTTCATAATTTGTTGAATGATCTCTTCGTGCCGCTTCCCCGAACGATGCGCGCATCGTGGGACTTCCAATCAATTGGTCGATCGCGGCAACGAGCGCTTCAACATCTCCGACCGGAACGAGAATGCCATTCCTTCCCGATTGAACAACTTCTGGAATGGCCCCAACTGGGGTCGAAATAACCGGAACTCCGTAGGCAAAGGCCTCGAGGATGACCATCGGCAGATTCTCTGCAAATGTCGGAAGAACAAGAACATCGGTTTTTGAGAGTAACTCGGCGGTATCCTCCGGCCCGAGCCAACCGGGCACGGCGACTCGATCTTTGAGGCCAATTTCAGCAATCCGAGAACGTGCTTCGTTGACGCTTCCATCTCCCGCGATTGTGGCAACCCAGCCCGGCTTCGAGGAAAGCTGGCCAAGGGCTTCGATCAACTGTGGTGTCCCCTTGCGTTCGCCGAGTTGACCTAACGAAGTTATTCGTACGCCCGAGTCCGTCGCTGGAATTCGAGCCCGCGATGCAGCCCTTGTCGCATTAGGCAGAATGACAATTCTGTCGGCAGCGTCAGGAATTCTGCTCCTGACCGTTTCCGCCCAGTAATTCCCCAGGACAATTATCTTTCGGCTGTGCCGAAACAAGCCGTCGATCGCGGCCGCTAGTCTTGGAGGAGCAGCGCCCCAGAATTCATCAAACACTGCCCCGTGCAGATGCACAACATAGGGGATTCCCAGCAAGCGAGCAGCCGCGCCTAGCGTTGCCTTGCGATAGCTGCTTCCCCAATCCGACAAATGAATGTGCAGCAGATCTATTTTCCCGATGACACGACGCAAGATAAGTTTCATCAGTGCAAGGAAGAATACGAACTGGGCTGCGAAAAGTCCCCGTTGACCGCGAGTTACCAGCCGCTCCACAACGATTTTCGTTTCCGACGTTGTACCGAGAGCCTCGAAGATCGCATCGTTCAATCGATCAATACCACCGCGACCGTCGAGTCCGAGAGGGGTCGCAACAAGGACGCGAACTTCGCTTGAGCGCGATCTCTTTTCATCAGAGAGGTTCATTATCATCGCCTCTTGGTATCGAACTCGGACATCACACTAGTTGTGCGCGCATGGAGCTGACGACACGCCTGCTCTTCTATGCTCGCTGGTGAAAAGCTATCCAGCTCGCTGTTTGCCAGCCAAAAGCAATTCTCCGAGGGCCTTAACGACAAACAGCGGCGCAAGTACAAGGTACCTTCGCCAGAGACGACGCGGGTCGCTCATGAGTCTGTACAGCCATTCAAGTCCGTTATTCCTCATCCAGGCCGGAGCTCTTTTGACGGCCCCAGAATGGAAGTCGAAAGCGGCTCCGACACCGATAAACACTCCACGGTCTATCGTCGCCGCAGCTTTCGCGATCCAGTACTCCTGCTTAGGACTGGAGATGCCTACCCAAATTACGTCCGGATTGCTTGCCCGAATTTCCTCTATGTCTTCTCGGCACGCCTTGAGCAGGTCAAAATCCGGACCAATATCCAGCATCGGAGGAGAACTGATGCCCGCGACCCTCAGCCCCGGATATCTCCGAGTAAGGTTGTCAGCCATTCTTTGGGCGACGCCGGGTTTTCCGCCATAGAAGAAGTGACTTTGTCCTGATGACAATGAGAACTTACAGACTTCCTCTACAAGGTCGGCGCCAGGCACGCGACCGATCTCGTCTCCATGGCCTTTCATTTGCGCGACCCAGACCAGAGGCGTCCCGTCAGCGACTACAAGATCGGCGGTTTGATGCAGATCGCAGAGCTCCGATTGTCTCAGCGCCAACATAAGACTGGGGACGTCGCGCACGAACACCGAGTAAGCTTTACTGCCATCGAGCGCCCAAGCTGAAATTTGCTTAGCAGCTTGCACCAAATTTACGAGGCTTACAGGAATGCCAAGTACGTTCGTTCGAATGATGTGGTTTTCCATAATAAAAGGGGAATGAACCTAGGTTGAAATGCAGCCCGGATGACTACCCATTTACGAGAATGGATATCCGAAGCGCTCCTGCGAGCGGCATCAAGGCTCTGGGATGAAAAATACGACGGGCAAACGTGCGAAGGCTCGCACCCGGCGAGCTCGTTTCCTTAGATCGCAAGAGCGAACAAATTCATTTCCGTGCCCCTCGCAAATAAATTGTCTATGTGAACGTGCAAGAATTCATTGCCATAATATTGCCCGGCGGACGAGCCGTGTCACATGCTAATGTTGTTAATAGTGAACGCGCTCGGACGTGGACGGCGCAAGGCCCGAGAGAAAGTCAAACTGCTCCAGCACCTAGTTCGCCGAACTTGCAATCTTGATTGGGTCAGTAGGCGCGGCGCAGAATAGGCTCTCTGGGGGTAGCGCAGACGCGATCCCAGTACCAACCATACGGAGTTTCAACGCGAACCAGAGGGCAATGGCGCGAAGGCACATAGCGATAAGGATAAGGCTGGGCCCAAAAGGTAATTGGTGCCGTCTGGCTCTCACTCATCAGCAAGGCGCGGCTGGTTGGCACTTGCATGGCGCTCGCGGTGCTGGCGGCAAAGCCGAATGCGGCCAACGCCGAAAGCCCTAACCGCGCAAAGGTCCTCAACATTCGGAAAAGCTCCCTGCCCCTCAGTTAATCTGACGTCAATCGCCATCTCTAGCCGGCGACGCGGGTTAGCGATCAACAAAACCGGCACCCCAAAAACTTGCGAGACGCTATCAATTCATTGCGCGCCAAGCAACTGATGCAGCTACTGGAACTGGGGTTTGAGGCGATACAGATCGGACCTGTGACTTATTTGACCGCCTGCACCCCGCTCCAGGCCCCCGAGCCTGCAAAGTTGGGCGATTGGCGGTAGACATCTCGCAGGACTTGGTAGGTAACTGCCTGGGAAATTGGCACGGTCTCCTCCCCCAATTTCGCGAAGATGAGGGCGTCACGCAGCATTTTCCAGCGACTTTCGTCGTACTCGGCTACCCGGCCGGCCGTTGGCACGACCAATGGTCGCTGCTGCTGGAGCTCAAGCCTTACACGGTCAGAGCTAAGCCCTCCCGGATCATAGCTGACGAGAGCGGTTACGCTGCGGGAATAGTCGTCGTAAACGAACTTCCAGCCCTTGATCAGGCTCTCAAGGACCTGCCCCATGGTTGATGGGCAATCTTGAAGCAAATCCGAGCTGGCAAAATACACCAATCCGGGCGCGTGAATTCCGTAATCCTGAGGTTTGATGACCTTAAGGCGCCCATAATCCGGAGCAGACGGCGTAAACTCCTGACCGACCTCGGCAATGACAGCGTCCACCGCGCCGGAGCGCAACGCATCGAAGCCGTCCTGGTAAGGTACTTTCACGATCTGACTGCGCGGGAGACCGAGCTGAGCCATCATAACATCGAAGAGCACCTCGCCTTCGCTGCCCCTGCGGTAGCCGATGCGCTTGCCGACCAGATCGGCCGGGCTCCGCAGGCCGGAGCTCTCCCAGGTGAAGATCGCAGAGGACGTGTCGAGTAGACTTGCCGCGAAAGCGGTCACCGGGATGCCACGCCAGACGCCCAGCAAGAACTTCTGGCCGCTGGTTACCCCGATCGCATGTTCGCGCGCGACAGTCGCGACAAAGTCGGGGTCATCCGGATTGGCACGGACCACCACGTTCGGAGGAAAGAATCCTTCCTTGTCTGCGATCATCTCGCCGGCGAAGCGAGCTCCGAACAAGCCGTCCAGCAGCATCGCCGTTTGCGGAACCGGTTCGCGCAGCGCAGCGACAGGCCATTCGGGTCGACGCGCTCGCACAAATATTCCGAAGATTGCTAGCGCGGCGAAAGCAGCTAGCCCGATCCCCAGGTACCGGTTCCGGTGCCCGAACCTTCGCCGCGATCGTATTAGAACCACAGAAATCCCCAGGAAAATGCGCCAATTATTCTGAACGTGCGGCGCGATGGCGACGATGGTAGGATTACATTCTGCTAATCGTTGTTTTAGTTACAACTTTGCTTAAATTGCGTGTCAATTGCATACTGTATTTTCTAAGCTGTGGATTTCATAGCAATGTCAGTCACTTCCTTCCGCTCAAAGATTGCGGGCTCGACCGCGGACAGCAGCGCAGAAACTCGAATTTCAGAACGCTCCGCAGCAACTTCGAGCTGGTCGGGTCCAACCTGGCTGCGTCCGGAGATTATCGAGCGACTCATGACTGCAGCCGATGGCTTTCTGATCGTCACCTGCGGGATTACCTGTGCGGTAATATACCACCTTCTCACATGGTCAGCGATCAGCAAGGCCGATGTCTACGCCGCGGCAAGCTTATTGGTTGCGATCCATTTTAGCCTCATGGTCACAATCCAGC
The DNA here is from genome assembly GCF_023073935.1 of Bradyrhizobium sp. 147. Classification (NCBI taxonomy): domain Bacteria; kingdom Pseudomonadati; phylum Pseudomonadota; class Alphaproteobacteria; order Hyphomicrobiales; family Nitrobacteraceae; genus Bradyrhizobium; species Bradyrhizobium sp. 147. Next base: position 22,751 of record NZ_JADPKL010000065.1, read on the forward strand.
AGGGCTATCGTCTAACCAGCATAACAAACCTGCGACGGCAATGCCGAATCGTCTCGACGACCTGGACTGGGGTGTTTGCAGCTCTGCTTGCGATCGCTTTCACTATGAAGGTGAGCGACGAGTTTTCCCGAGGCGCCATTCTATCGTTTTACTTCATTGGCCTTACAGCGTTGCTCGTCTGGAAGACCATCGCCTCACGCTGGATCACGCGCGCGTTGCGACAAGGCGCGTTTGCCAACAGCCGAAGCGTCGTCATTGCCGAGATGGGTCTTCCGGACTCCTCCGCCGCAATGATGGAACTCTGCCAACACTACCGTGTGATGCGAATGTTTGAGGTTCGCGCCAACCTGCTTACCTCACCGCTTTTGATGTCGCGGTTGGGCCCTTGCGTCGAAGAGTTGATCGTCTACGCGCGGAAGAATCAGGTGGAGTACGTATTCCTGCTGTTGAGCTGGGGTCACCAGCACGCAATCCACAGCATCTTGGACGCGCTCAAGATACTACCTATTCCTGTGCATCTGGTCCCAGATGCCAACGTCTCGCGGTTCCTAAGCTCCCCTCTGATCAGCACAGGCAGCACGTGGACGGCCGAGCTCAGACGCGCGCCCCTGAGCTGGAAAGAGCGGGCCATGAAACGCACATTTGATCTCGTAGGCGCCTCGCTTGCCCTGATCATCTTCGCCCCCGTAATGTTGCTCGTGGCTATCATGGTCAAGGCGAGTTCGCGCGGGCCAGTGCTCTTCCGCCAAACGCGCAACGGCTTCAACGGAAGCGCTTTTCGGATCTTTAAATTTCGTACCATGCGCGTTCAAGAGGATGGCCCGACGATCGTGCAGGCCAGCAAGAATGACCCACGAGTGACCAGCATCGGCAAATGGCTGCGCAAGACCTCGATCGACGAACTACCTCAGATCTTCAACGTATTTCTCGGCGACATGTCGCTGGTCGGTCCCCGCCCCCACGCCGCCGCTCACAATTTTGAGTACGAGCAGATCATCAGCCAATACGCCTTTCGCCATCACGTGAAGCCGGGTATCACAGGTTGGGCGCAAGTGAATGGTTACCGTGGAGAGACAAGCGCGCTTGAATTGATGGAAAAGCGGGTGGAGCATGATCTTTGGTACATCAATAACTGGAGCTTTCTGCTGGACCTCATCATCCTGTTACGGACCATCGTTGTCACGTTCGGACGGCCTTCGGCCTACTGAGGCTGACGTCACAACGTTCGGACTGGTGCAGGTACGATCTTAGCGCGTGCAGGAGCTGAACTATCATTGGTCGCTCGTTTGGCGAAGACTGCAAAATGCCCCACGGATGTCCACGATCATTGCCATGGCCGAGCATCGATCTCCACGCCAGGCACGCTTGCCTTCAGTCCATTGCGACTTAATTTTTTGGCGAAGCTTTCACGCGAAACCTTGTTTACCCGTTCCAGAGAGCTCAGAAGACGTTCCCGCTCGGCCCAATTCACGCTCTCGAAATTTATCACGGCATCTTCGACGAAATTGCTGTCGATCAATGCAGCAAACTCGGAAACAACTCTCTTCCTGGTTGTCTCCGCCAAAATCTGAAAAACTGCAAGCCCCACTCTGTTGCGTCTCAGCGCGATCCAGCCCTCGAAAGGCGCGATGATATAGGATTGATCAAGATATCTTATCTTATGGGAATCAAGACCGTCGCGACTAATCGTCGTTGAGTAAAGCATCAACCAAAGAAAAGCATCTGTTGGGTTTACGGAAAGCGAAGATTTGATCTTCTCTTCAGCGATTTTCGCCTGTCGGTCCACTTCGTCCGGGGGCCTTTTCCCTGTGGCCTCCTCAGCCGCACGCAGAAGGATAAGGGCCTCTCCGCGCACGGACTCACTTGGTTCAACCTTCAACTTTGCCTGATCCGCAATCTGTGCTGCCACCCTGCTGATGGCGCCCGGCTTTAATCGATCATCCGACAGTATGCGCGCGGTTACGTCGCGGACTGCCGCAGCTGACCGTATTGATGGTAGGGCAAGGTAGAACCAAAGAACGCTGGAAAAACCGAGCAACAGCAGAGGCACGCGCGCCAGTCTCGCTGCATGATTGCTCCTACTCCGTACATCCATAACGGGCGTAGTACTTGTCATAGCGGCCATAGTGAGATTCGTACCGCGCGAGCACATTGATATCCGCCTTGTTCAGCACAACCCCAAGCAGCTTCTCTTGAATCACGGGTGCACCGCGCAGATTGTGCATAATGACGTCGACGTTAGTCTTGGCCCACTCAATAACGAATACGTAGGAATCGACATACGATGCAGTGACGCGCACATCAACCACAGGCGCCATCGGCGGCATGTCCAGCACGACATAGTCAAACTTCGAGCGCAACATCGCGACGAGGTCGCGCATTGCCCTGGAAGCAAGGATCTCGTTGGTGTGCAGAAGGTTTGAAGTAACGCCGGCGGGGAGAATGGAAAGCTGCGTTTCGGGATCGACTATCAATACATCCTCTAGCCGCATTTTTTGTGCCACGACGTCTACGAGACCGCATTTCGCGTCCGGCACGAGCGAGCGAGACAGCGAAGGGTTGCGCAGGTCGGAATCGACCAAAATCACGCGCGAGCCACCATGCGCCATCAACTGCGCCAAGTTGGTCGATAGCGTGCTCTTGCCCTCGTCCGGCAGTGTAGACGTGATCGCCAGCACACGATTTTCGCGCACAATCGAGTTTAGGTCCACGGCCACTTTGAGAGACCGCACGGCTTCCGCGAAACGCGAGAGCGGATTTTCGACAACATAGCGCAACAGATTTGGCTGCAGAACTTCGGCCTTTTTGCTGAACTTGCCAGAGAGCATTGACTGCCCAGCTTCATCGCCCAATGCAGGCAATATAGCGATGCAATTTGCGCCGAGCGAGGCCTCCACTTGGGCTGCAGTTCGGAACACCTTATCCGTAAGCTCGCGCGCTATCGCGGCGCCAAGACTCAGGATCAGGCCTCCAAGCAGTGCCGCGGCCAGGACAATCAGCCCTTTGGGCGAGCTCTTCACCAGCGGGGTCGTTGCTGCGCTGATGACGCGCGCCTCGGTGATCGGGAATGACTGCTGCTGCACGCTCTCCATGTAACGCTGCAGGAAATTGTCGTACATCGCCTGGTACGACTGAGCATTGCTTTCCAGTTCGCGCAATTGAATCTGCGCTTGGTTGGTAAGCTGCGATTCCGACACGAGACTATTAAGGCTAGATTTGATGGCTTCCTCACGGGTCAGCGCGATATCGTAGTCGCTCTTGTAGGATTCCTGGATGCGCTTGAGCTCGTCTGTGATGTTCCTTTTGATCTCCGCCATTTGCTTGCGGAGATTGACCGCGGCAAGGTGATCCGCACCATATTTAGCAGACCAGATTGCCTCCTTCGAAGCCATGTCGACATACTGCCCCCTGAGCTTGACAATGGTCTCATTCCTCAGCGCGTCGGCCACGGAAGCGTCCGGGATCTCTTGCTTCAGCATGTCGTTCATGCGATCGAGCCGCGCCTTGGCTTCGGCGGTTGACGTATGTGCAGAGATGAGCTGGGTGTTGACCTCCGTCAGCTGCTGCTGATTCATCAAGCCCTTGCCCGTATCGACGATGTTGTTAGCCGTCTTGAAGTCAACCACGGCCCTCTGAGCGGTCGAGGCTTGGGTGCGCAGCTCCCTGATGCGGTCCTGTAACCAGACGCTGGCACGACGCGTTGCCTGATATTTTGCCTCCAGCTGGTCGACGATATAGGCATCGGCGATTGCGTTAGCGATCCGCGCCGCCTTCTGCGGATCGTGCGAAGTGAAACCGATCTCCATCACGTAGGACAGACCAACGCGCCTGACGGTGCGGTTGCTCGCAAAGCGCTGTAACGCTCCACGCGTCAATTCATACTCCGATGCAACCTGGCTACCGGAAAAGAACCCAGATATCGACCCGACGACCGCGCCAAGGAGTCCACCACTGCCGCCGGCGAACTCGGGATCGTCAATCAGATGCAGATCGCGAATGACGGTGAGGCTGATATTTTCAGACTTAAGGATCTCGACCTGTGTCTCGACCGTAGCAGAGTCGACTGCGACATCTCCGAACGCCGACTGCGACTGAAACAGCTGCACCTTACGGGTATCGATTACTATCGATGCGGTGGAGCTGTACTGCGGAGCAGCGGTGAACAGATAGAGCAGCGCGACGATCAGGCAGCCCAGGACAATTGTCAGTATAGTCGGGAGCTGACGCCTCACCATACCGACCAATGTGCTAAGCGCCTGGGGCGAGGGATCCTCGACGTCACCAATCGCACGGTTGATCTCGGAAGAAGGCTTATTTAGCTGCAGCATGGGTCAATTTCCAAAGCCAATCCTTGCCGACCCTGGATCGTCCGTCGGCAAAAGTCTTGCTGTAAAGGCAGGGCACGAGATCAAACGCATTGGCTCTAACATGCCGCCACCTACGAAATGAACCCGGTGGATCACGGGATGCCGCAAGACAAGGAAAAGAAACGAAGCTTAACGACCAAAAACAAAACAGCGCCGATTGAGCGCTGTTTTGCTTTTCAGACATCGCCAGCAGAGCTCCGTTGTCTACATCGATGTAGAGACGGTGGCTCGAGGCGTCATTGATCAAGGACTTACTGACTGGCCAACGGTCGAGGCGCTGGTCGAGCCAGTATAGCTTGTTGTCGTATTCGGGTAATGTAGGCCGCCAAACGGGGAAGCAGTCCCACTCGATCCGCCCGACACAAAGCCGTTGTTACCGGTCGGCCCGCCTGCGCCGGTGCCGCCGCCGCCACCGCCACCGCCACCGCCACCGGTCGCCGCGATCTCGACGTCGCCGGTTGCGGCCTGGAAGGCAGCGATTACGTCCGGATTTCCCGTCCCTGCGATCGCGGCCTGGATTTCGCCGGCAAACGCCTGGTCCTGCTGTGCCGCCATGCGTGCAAGCTGCGCGAGCCCAGCCACAATCGCCCGCATCTGATCCTTCGTCGTCGCGGGATCTTTTAGGAGAGCGATCAAGGCAGGTACGGTGCTCGGATCGGAAGCCCCGAGATCGCGTACGCGCGAGATCATCTGAGCACCGCCCGCGGTAAACTGCTGCAGAAGGCTCGCAGGTGATGCTTTGAAGTCAGAGATTGTCTGAGCTGCAAGCTGCCGGCTCGGCGGGTAAACCGCTGCGTTCGCTGCGGTGGTAATCGTGATGGCAAATAGCGCGGCAAAAACCATCCGAAGCGCGAATTTGTAGACGCTCATGGATACCCCCTGAAATGAGCCGTTCCAAAACATAGTTAACCAACCATTGTTAAACTGACCGAGCGAAGCTATCGAAAAAACCGTTAGCTGTCCACCAAGTCTGATATCTTCGTTAAAGCCCTAAGTGCTCAAAGGCGGACAGTTTTGTGGATTGTTGGAGCACGCGTTCAGTCAATCGGGCAACCTCGTACCGGGTTGATCTAACTCGACCATTGGCGACCTGCTTTCTTCCCCTTTTGTCAGCCGGCTACGGAAAGATTGCGCCAAACCCACGCCAAATAGAGCAAAAAATGGGATAGAATAACCGGGGATCTGCAGTGTGAAGTCCAGTGACGAATGCAGCAGTGACAGGCTGGCGGTAGCAGCTGCCGCAAGCGGAATGATGACGTCTCTCCGCCGAGTGAACATCCCTCGGGCCATGACGATGAACATGACACTCCAAGCGAGCCCGATAAGGAGCGTCAGCGGAATTCCAACTTCGGAGGTGAGTTCGAGTGGCGTCGAATGCGCACGATCCCAGACCCCATATATCGAAATATTAGGACTCCGAAGGGGCGGAAAAGCCCATCGGAAGGTGCCCAATCCGGTCCCGAACCACGGGTTATCGCCGATGAGCTTCAGGGTGGATTTCCAGGCTTCCACTCGTCCCTCGTCAGCGAGCCCCTGCAAATCGAAGCGATTGCTTACCCGCCCACCAAGCAAGAAAATCAGACCAAGCGCCATCGCCGTACTCGCCCCAAGAGAACTCAAGATGCCCGTGCGGCGCGGTAGGTCTCTCCGTAAGAACAATGTAACGGCGACGATGATGGCAAGCAGCGAGAGGCCTATGCCCGCTCGCGAACCGGTCATAAACATCGCAAGCAGGCAGACCATTAGCGCAGAAACGTTTGGCAGTATCTCACGCATAGGAATGTAAGAAACGTCGCGCGAGACGCGCCTCCAGATGAGCCTGCGCTCCGGCAAGCGGCGGCGGACATCTTCCAGGATCAGCAGCATCCAGATCACCGCGCAGGAGCCGAAATAGGCCGCCGCCGTGTTGCGGTTGATGAAGGTGCCGGTGACGCTGCCGAGATAGGCCGTCTTGTCCCGCCACAGGATCAGGGTGGGCTCGATCAGAAACGAGAGCACGCCGTACAGCGCGTAAGCCGCGCCCGAGATCGCGATCACCCACAGCAATCTTCGCGCGCGCTCGCGGTCGGCGCCGACGGTGATGCCGAGCACGATGGCGAGGATGTTGGCGAGCGGGGCGCCGAGCGCGAAGAACGCCTCGTTCTTCACGATGGACGCGGACGGGGCGATCGGCACGCCCAGAAGATCCGCGGCCTGCTTCCAGATCGGCTGGAAAGGCGCGAGGAAGGGATGATCGGACAGCTGCTCATGCAGCACGAAGGCGTAAGCCGCGACGATCACGGTGATGCCGGCGAGCAGCCACAGATGCGGCGCCCGCAGCTCACGCGTCGGCGCGAAGATCACCGCGATGCCGAGACACAGGCACCAGAATGCGATCGACAGATCGTTGGTCGAGCCGAAGGGAAACGGCGCGCTAGCAGCCACGAAGAACAGGATGAACGTGGCGGGCACGCTCCACGACCAGCGGATATGGGGAAGCCGAAGGCGCATCGTCGTTTGGGTGGGCTTTTCTTTGGCTTGTCGCGTTGGCGTTCAGAGGACGCAATCGATCGGATAGATCTTCAGATCCACGTTCAGGCGGCTGTTCCGGGTCTGCGCCCGGAAGGCGTAGAATATCCCAAGGCTATCACTCCCCGGCTCGAGTTTTATTCCAGGAGTTAATTCATCCGGTGGGACCAATAGACCGATGTGCCGGTTGATGCCGGAGATCTCGATCCGCCCCTCCCCCTCGCCGAACCGACCCTCAAGCCGGGTGACGGTGACCTTGGGCAGGCCCCGCCGCTGATGGCAGACCTCCTCCTCCCATAGCTTCGTCTGCTGGACCAACGGCCTGTCCGCTCCGTTAGGGACGATGATGCTCGCAAAGGACGGGCGCAACATTCCGAAGAACCGGCTCTCTTTGGAGTTCGCCGACAGCCGGACTGTGAACGAGAGCTCGCCCTTTTCCCCGCGAAGGCGCGACAAGATCGGCGCATCAGGTTCGGCGGAGACCACAACGTCGATGCGATGGCGAACGCCCAGCTCCCCTGCAGCAGCAAGGGCCTTACCGAGCGGAGCAGGTCCGATGGCAGCAGGAACGAGAGCCAGAAGACGCCAGAATGCTCGAAAGCGCATGAAGCCCCTTGCGACGCTAAGGGTGACCGATCACCGCCGCGCCGTGCGCAGTAGCGCCTTGATCCAAATCCCGAACTCGTAGCAGCAGCAGAACCGCTTCGATTGCTAAACGAAAATGGCACCGGGACAAGGCCCCGGTGCCATCGCTTTGGTCGATCAAGTCGGCGTCTTACGGCGCCAGTTTGACGTTGTTGCGGAAGATCAGCGCATTGTTCGAGAGATTCACGGCATCATTGCCGGTCGCCATGATCACGCGCAGGTAGTTCAGGAACTTGGCAACTTCGACGTTGCGCGAGTTCGAGACGTAAATGATGTCCTGGTTCTTCATCATGACCTTGGTGGCGAGGAAGAAGCCACCCGGATCGCGGAAATTGACCGCGAAGATGACCGGGATCGTCTCTGACGTGTACTTGCTCACGTCGATGCCGAGCTGGGCGGCGACCTCACGCGGCTCGCGGCGATAAAGATATACCGCAGCCGGATCAGCCTGAGCGTCGAGAAGGCCACCCGCTTTGCCGACGGCTTCGCCAAGGTTGATGCGCCAGGCATCGAAGTTGAACTCCCCGCTCTGGCCGCTGGCACCGAACGCCAGGAACTTCTGCTGCTCGCGATAGACATAGATGCTGTCGTCGGGCCGAACATAGATATTGTTCTCAGGCGCCATCACGAGATTCTCGAACGGCACGGTCGCCCGGCGTCCGCCGCGCTCCAGCATGACCCAGGTCTCGAAGCCCTGACCCCTGATGCCGCCGGCGCGGGTGATCGCGTCAAGCACGCGATCCTTCGCACCCGCCGCGCTCGCCGGAAAACGGACGGGCGTGTTGACTTCGCCCAGCACGCTGATGAGCTGGGTACGCTGCGACGACATCGCAACGACAACCTGCGGCTCGATCGCGCGATTGGAGATCTTCTCGACGATAGCCCTCTGGATTTGCACCGCCGTAAGGCCGGCCGCCTTGACCTGGCCGGCATAAGGCACGGTAATGAACCCGTCATTGTCGACGGATTGATCAGGAATCGTTACGAAGTTACCCGGACGGACGCCGGCTTCCGCCGGGATGAACAGACCGCCTGCGGCGGCTTCGAAGATGGTAACGCTGACGATGTCGCCGATCCCGAACACGATGCTGGCCGGCGGCCGCTTGTCCGTGAACGCACCGGCGAGTCCCTTGGGCTCGTGGGTGTGCAGGATCTTTACGGTAGCCGGATTGAGCGGCACCAGTTCGTAGGCCGGCGCATTTTCAGTCTGAATCTTGTTGTTGACGTCATCCGTCAGCGGACCGGAGCCGGGATTGGTCGAACACGCCCCGAGCGCTAGAGCGGCCACCAGAAACGCCGGCTTCAATAAATAAGATTTGGCAAAGCAATACATCAATCGCGCCCCTGGAGACCCCAATTAGCTTCGATTGGTACGGCGGAGCGGGCGGTGCGACAAGGGTTCCCGAGTGGTTAACGGTGCGATCGGTCGACTAGTGTTGCGTGCGGGACACTTTTTGGGGCTTGGTTTAACCCTTTGTGACTATTTGTTGTATTTCGCGTGCCCTGTCGGCGAGCAAACCGCCGAACTCGAGGGCTCAATGTGTCGAGCGCAAGGCTGCTTGACCTCGCGGCCGTCTGCTAAGGCTGGGCCATTAAGAGTAGGAATCCCCGGGTCTGGCCTCCTTCTGATTCCGCTGCCGGTGGGTTCCCTCCTTGGCGCCGCCGATCGCCCATAGGGCACTGCCGCGCCATGTCCTGGCCGCGTGGGGCTCTCCTGCCACGGCGCACCGGTTGTTGCGGTGGCCGCCCCTGCCTCTGCTTCCGTCTGGAAATTCACCCGGACACAAGGAGCGAAGGACGGCGAGAGCTTCGCTGCGATCATGAAGACCGCGGACACGATCCAGTCGGATCCGGACTTCGCCGGCTTGATCGTCTGATGTGCGCCGAAGGGCAAGATCGACGTGCTGGTGGCCTTGATCCGGCCCTTCCCGCCCCGGCAGCCAATAGACCAAATTTAGCCATACAACTTAAGGGTCTTTTTAGGGGGAAAACCTAGGGTCCGGAGCACGGAGAGTGTTTCGGATGACCGCGTTTTTGATTTTCAGCTTTCTCGTAGGTGCCGTGCTGGGCCAGCGCTTTCGCGTCCTGGTAGTCCTGCCGTTGACCTTCGTCATGGTGCTCGCCGCCATTCCGGTCGGCTTGATGGTCGATCTCACCGTGGTTGAGAGCCTGAAAGACGTGGTGTTCGCCGTCATCGCCCTCCAGGGCGGCTACCTCTTTGGATCAGGAGCGCGCTTTGGCCTTGCTGCGGCGCGGGCCGGCCGCGTGTTCGCCCGCCCGTCAACACTGCCCGCTGATTAAGCCGACTCACACTGCGCTGGACCTTCGCGGGGCACGAAAGGCCGAAGGTCAAGCTGTTCTCCCGGCAGACCTCCGTTTGAAAACGCACCGCCGGCTTGTATGGTGATCTGACCGTTTCAGGATTCCCTTCGAGCGCGCCGTTTGTCCTTCGCTTATTTTGCCCTCATCGTTTCAATCGTCTCAGCTTCCGCTCTCGAAATTGCCGGCGCCAGGATCGGTGCGCAACTCGGGATGATGGCCGCAGCGCTGAGCTTGCTGGCGGCCGCCTTAAGCACGCGAAAGGCCGACTACGAGCACTATGTTCGCGCGACCGCCTGGGGCCGGTGGATCCTGCTTGCCATTCCGCTGTACATCGCCGCCCAACTCGTCCCTCTTCCGCTGAGCTGGGCGCATCCGATCTGGGCCAGCGCTCACGATGTCCTCGGCGGCCTGTCGCTCGGGCCGATCACGGCCGATACCGGCTTGACGGTGAACGCGCTGCTGCTGGCACTCGCGGCGGTCTCGTTGCTCGGCGTCACCATCCCGGTGGTCCGCAACCGCGGCCGTGCCGAACTGGTTCTCTTCGTGCTGAGCGGAGTGACCGCGGTGTCCGCCTTGACCTTGGACTTGCATCGGCTGTCGCCGAGCGTTGCGGCAGCCGCGCCCGCTGGCTTCACGACAACTTTGGCCGGCCTCGGTCTCATGCTCAATTTAGCCGTCATGCAGCTTGCTGCTGAACGGGCCGAAACGCGGCACTCGGTCCTTCGCTCGGTCGCGATCGGCCTTTGCGGCCTTGTCGGGGCCCTGGTCAGCGCAGCCGCGATCTTTGGGTTTTCCGGAACGAACAGCGCGATCGCAGCGGCCTTTGGGGTTGTACTGATGCTGCTGATCCTCATCATCCGCAGGCTCGATCTCTCGCCATTGGCCGCCGGCGCATTGTCGGCAGCAGCTCTGATCGGCGCGACCATCGTATTGAGCTTCCTCTTCGAGAAGAGCTCTGGACCTATCCTCATGCGGCTCGTCCCAGCCGCAGGCGGCGAGACGAAGGCCGCCCTCGAGAGGATGTTGGCCGACACACGCTGGTTCGGCGCGGGCGCAGGGACGTTTTCGGCCGTCGCCAGAATCTATCAGAGCGAGACTGGCACGACTTTGACCGCACCCTCGGCGGCCATCGCCGTCTTTGCGGTTACGGGAGGGATAGGTTTGACCGCCATCATGGCAGTAAGCCTGATCGCTCTGGTGCGCCTGTTCTTCGGCGCGCTCCAGCGCGGGCGCGACTCGTTCTTCCCAGCGGCGAGCGCGGCCTGCGTTCTCTTTGCACTCGTCCAGAGCTTCGCCGGTCCGGGACTGCTGCGCCCGGCAGCAATCCTGTGTCTTTCGGTGATCGTGGGACTGGGGCTGTCGCAGAGCGTCAGCCAATCCTCATCACGATAGAGCGCCGGTCATCAGACAGCGCGATCCCCGAGTGACGCCCAGTAGTTCGGGTTCTTGGGCGATTGAATGCGGACCCAACGATAAGGCTTCTTCGACCACGGCAGGATGTGGCCGGAGAGATTGTCCAGCACGAGATCGCCGGAGAAGGTGCGCACCACGACCACGAGATGATGCTCGCCCCAGGTGGTCACGACCTCGCTGAGCAGCACCGAGCGCGCCGGAAAGCCTTTGGCGATCAAATCGTGGCGCTTTGTCACCGCGTAATCGTTGCAGTCGCCGCTCGCCGGATGCAGTAGCCATTTCTCGGCCCGCAGCCCTTCCAGATTGGCCTCGGGACGGATGGCGGTATTGACCCGCTGGTTGACCTCTTGCATCTGCGCCAGCCGCTCCGGCGTGAGCTTCAGACGGCCGCCGCGGAATACGATCTGCTGCGGCCGCGGCCTGCACTCATCCTTGTACTTCAGGCAAAAGATGGTGAACGCCATCGGCGCCAGCGTCGGCTGGTCGAATTTGATGTATTGGATGGCACCTCGCAGCCCCAACGGCGCGCCCACGAAGGCGGCTTCCGCGCTCTGCTGCACCCCGCCAGCAACGACGACGGCGGCCACGGCCGCCAGGAACTTTACAACTTTGCGCATATCGCGCTCCCCCTTCTTGTAGGAAAGGACGCTACGCGAGACCTCTTGAAATACGGCTCAAAGGCCAAGCGATCCTTTAATCAAAATGCGGGCGCGTTGGTTGCAAACAATTAAGAATATCGATGTGTGACTGGTTCTGCTAAGAGCGGTCACGACGTTCCGCTCGTGGCGCTGGATGCGATTCGACCGACCTGATGGACCTTTCCTCACGCTTTCGAAAGAAGACCAAGCCTCGGCTTCCCGATGGTATTCGCGTCTATGCGATCGGCGATGTGCACGGCCGCGCCGATTTGCTTCAATCGCTGTTAACCGTCATCGATGCCGACCTTGCCCGCTCGGCCCCCCAACGCGCCATTCAGGTCTTTCTCGGCGACTATGTCGACCGTGGCCCGGACTCACAGCGCGTTCTTGATCTGTTGATCGCGCGCTCGAAATCTCACGAGACGGTTTGTCTGAAGGGCAATCACGAAGTCTTCCTGCTCGAGGTGCTCAAGGATCCCGCCCGCTTGCAGGAGTGGCGCCACTATGGCGGCCTCTTGACGCTGGTTTCCTACGGCATCACGCCGACCATGAATCCGTCCGCGGAGCAACAGGTCGAGCTGATCGAGCGACTGAAACGCGCGCTCCCGCCGGAGCACTTGTCCTTCCTCCAGCAATTGCCCTCGTCCTTCACCTGCGGCGACTTCTTTTTCGTCCATGCCGGGGTCAAGCCGGGCGTCGCGCTCGATCGTCAGAAGGACGAGGACCTGCTCTGGATCCGCGAGGAATTCCTGAACTGCGAAGACCGCTTCGGCAAATATATCGTCCACGGTCATACGCCGGTCGGCGCGCCCGATATCCGTCCTAACCGCATCAACATCGACACCGGCGCCTACGCGACCGGAAACTTGACGCTGCTAACGATCCAAGGCGATAGTCTGCTCGCAATTTAGGCTCTGGCTGGATCTCGGTCCCGTCGTTCGCTCGCCCTCACCGGCTCGTCAATTCCATCATGAACCGCATCATCCTGCTTCGCGTCGTCGGCATCTGCACCGCAACCGCGCTGGCGCTTCACGCCGGCATGGCGTTCTACGGCGATCTGATACGGCCGAACTTTCGCGCCAGCGATTTGTTCTCGGGCGAGATCTCGCCCGACAAGGCCAAGCTGGCGGCCGCCGGCGGCCTGGCATCTTTTTCATGGGATGGCGATCTGCTGGCGAATTATGCGGCAGCGATCGCCGCTCACGTTCTTCACCGTCCGTCAACCGAAGCGGGCGGACGGGCCAGCGAAAACAAGGCAGCTCAAGGCGCGGTCGTAGCCGCCTTGAAAGTCTCACCGATCAGGCCTGCGCTATGGCTCACGCTCGGCACGCTGCAGGCACAGGCTGGCGAGGCACTAACACCTGCAGTGAAAATGTCCTACTTGACTGGGTCGGTGCCGATCGACGTTGCCCTCTCTCGCGTCCAGATTGTCACGTCGAGCGCGGCCGCGACCGATGAAGAGATCAAGCTGCTGGCGCAATCCGACATCCGGTCGGCTCTGGCCAATCGCTCTCGTTACGAGCCACTGCTGATCGCGGCCTATGTGCAGGCAACGCCGCAAGGCAAGTCGCTGCTGCTGGAGACCACGAAAGTGACCGATCCCAAATTCAACGAAATTATGCGGCGATACTGAGCCTGTATGAGCTTCGTTGCCATCGCTTCTTGGGCTGCAGCGAGTTCTCAGCTCACCGATTTCGGGTTGACCGGCACAAAATCCTGATCGCGGCGCGGTTGGTCGGATCGGCCCTGTAGACGAACATGCCCTTCTTGGTCGCGACGATGTCGCCGCGTTGCAGGCTCTCGTCGCGCAAGAGACGTTCGGTCGCGACAAGGTCCGGATCTTCGGGAATCGGCTTGTAGAGCTCAGGATGCTCCCGCCGCTCGCGCGAGACCTCCTTTGCCCGGCGCCGTGCGTCCTCGATCCGCTGATGCCATTCATCGCGCGTGACTTCCGGCTCGCTTGGCGGAAGATAATCGTTGAGCGAGAGCTCCGGTTCGCTCTGGGCGACACACAACGAGGGGCTGGCGAAACCAAGACCGAGCGCACCGGCAACAATTATGACCGCCCGAGACGGCGCCCCAAACCATTTTCCCTCGTGATCACGCCGACCTGTTCGCAATTTGATGACTCCAGGCAGAACGATAAGGACGACCATTGGCCATTTCGCTATCTTCAGCTCTTCAGTCTGTACCTTCGCAGGTAGCAAGAAAGCCAGTTCGCGGGCAGACTTTCCACTTTAGTTCGCAGGGATTTCAGCACGTGGTTCGGGACGCCGGGCGGCAGGCCAGATCGAATACCCGCAACTCATCCATACTAGTATGAAGCGGACAGGTCGGAGAGATATCGCTTCGAGCGAGAGTCTCTTCTGTGGACTGCCTCAGACCGCATCGAGTGGCAAGAAACTCGAACTGGCAACACTCAACGCCTGCGCGAACTGCTTGAAGAGGTGACATTCTGCTCAAACAGCTCCGCAGCCGCGCATAGATCGAAGGAATCTATCATTTGATCGGCGGGCGCTCACCGGAACGTGCAAGAGCTGAGAACGAGACCGGAACTGGCCAATGCGTCGCTATGCCCGTCAATGCCGGTATCGCTGATTGGGCTTTAATGCCGCCTTTGTCTGCATTCGGCTTCTCGCTTCCCAACGGCCCCTGACTGCCGACGAGGACAACCTCTTACCCGGTCCGAGCGCCTGTGAGGCTTCCTCTTGGCCTTTTGGAAAGAGCTAAGGCTCTCTCCAACTGGATAACACAGCGCGAGCTTTCGGCTCGCCAGCCGAGCCGCCAACACAATTACCGCCTGCTCGACTCGCTGCCCCGAGTTCTGTTCCCGTAATAGGGCCGGGCAGAGCCGCTCGTCACGGGGGGCTCGATTCGGCTCGGAATATTTCGCGTCGCCGTGGAGGGCGACGGCTGCGGTGGGTTGACGATGATCACATTGCGATTGGGCGTCGAGGGATCGTTGACGCCCTGGGCCCAGGCGGCGGCCGGCACGACAAGCGCGAATATGATCAAGACTAAGCGTTTCATGTGCGACATCTCCCGAGCAGGAACGTCAGGGAGGCGAACACCGTTCCTTCACGGTTGCTTGCGTTGCCTTCACCGAGGCACGGCAATCAGCTTGCCATCCCTCCAGACGCCTTGGGCCGCCCTTCCGGCAGGAAGGCTCCCCGTCACATTTCGGACCGCGGTAGGCCGGGACGCGGCCGGGCTGGTTTGCGCCTTTTTGGTCGGCGTTGTGATGATGCTGGAACTGGTGGTGTTGGCCTGATCCTTCACGCCTTGCGCCAAAGCGGGCTGAACCAGAAGGGCTAAGAAACTGATTGCGGTCAAAATGCTGCGCATCATCAAACACCGGAAAGAGGAGCTGGGCGACATGTCACAGGTTTCTGCCCAAAAGCAAGCTATTCGAGATGGTCGCGACGGACCTTTGCAGGTCGGATCCATCGGAGCGAGCCACCGTAGCCGAAGAATCCGCGGTGAAAAGGCCTAGCGAAACAGCTGTATCCGGGTTAGTTGATCGGCCTTAATGACCGAGCCCGGTGACACTGCAGCCAACGCGCACGAGATCAAGGCTGGACTTGTCCGCCTGTTATCAGGGCGGATCCGCGAAATCTCCGACGACCCTCGGCAGATGCGGGATGTCGTTTACGAATTGGCCCGCATCAAGCTGCTGGAACAATTCACCCAGGCCGATGCGCGGGAAGCACGAGCGCTCCAACAGGTCCTCGAACGCGCCATCCGGGAGGTCGAACGGTCCTTTGACCAAAGCGAGCCGTCCTCACCGGCAAAGACTGCCGCCACCGTCGTGGCGAATTGTCCGTCGGCCAATGCCCCTGTTCCCCCGCCCATTCCGGCGCGGCCTGCTTTGGCTTCACCGGCCGCTCCGAAGGCCGCGGAAACGCCACGCGGACCTGCGGCACTGCCAAGATCGCTGGACCAACTCAAACGAAGCGGCGCCTTTAAATCTCTCGTTCGATTGACCGCCATCCTCCTGCTCATTGCCGGCGCTGGTGCCGGTGCCGCCTATTGGCTGCGTCTGAGGACACAAGTGACCGAATTGTCGCAGATGGCGCTGCCGTCCGTGCGCTCACCGAAAAGCTCGGAGCCTCAGCCGACCGCCATCCCGACTCCCGCGGTGGGCGAGACCGGTGAACGCCGGCCGGAAAGCCCAAAGGAGCCGGCGCAAGCTGCACAACCGTCGATGCCTTTGCCGACGACCTTCGGCGTCTACGCCTTGAGCGAGGGCCAGCTCCATGAGCTCAAGCCGGTGCCCGGAAAGATTCCGGACCGGCGCGTCGCGATCTCGGCAGCCATCAACACGCCGAGCGCGACCACATTGACGGACGGCGATGTCAAATTCATCGTGTTCAGGCCCGACGGGGGTGTCGATCCAAGCGGGACCGAAGTTCGGGTGGTCGCGAAAGTCTCCCGGGCGATGGGCGTCGATGCCACCGGGAAAGCCGCCATGATCAGCGCCGGCGATTCCTGGGTCATTCGTAGCATGTCCTACCCCTACAAGGTAGGCCCGGTCGAAGACCAGTCGAGAATGCTGTTGCTCCAACCAGAGCAGGACGGGTTTACGCTCGCCCCCGGCCGCTACGTCGTGGTGGTCAAGGGCATGGGCTACGACTTCACGGTGGCCGGAACGGTCACTGATCCCAATCAATGCGTCGAACGTATCAATGCAACGAACGGCGCGTTCTACTCGCCCTGTCCGCCGCCCCGACGCCAGCAGCCGTAGCCATCTGTTGTTATTTGGCCGGCTTGTTGTCCTTTGGCGCGTCCGGCGGCATGTCGTCGACCTTGCCGTTGTTGGCGACGCATTTTTGGAAGTATTCGCGCTTCTCCTTGGCCGTTCCCTTGGTGCTCCCCGCCGCGGGGTTGCCGATTTGTCTGGGCGGAAAGGCCTTGGCCAGCGCCGCATCGCATGCGCGCGCCACCTCGGCAGTGATGGCCGAAGCCGTCGCCGGCGCGGCCAGTGTCAAAGCACCTGCCAATCCAATCAACGTCCGCAAATTCTTGACCGGCACCTCTTCGCTCCTTCAATTCGTGGATGCTTGCCGGGACCATAGCAAAAAGGATCGCAGCACCAAACGGCAAAGCGGTGCCGAATTGTCACGCGGCCGTAGCCACGCGGCGCAGGGCTATGCATTTGAGAGTGTTTCCTGCGGCCATCCTTCGAGACGCCCGCTTTGGGCGGGCTTCTCAGGATGAGGAGGGAGCGCGCGGAAGCAGTTTCAAACGGGCGCCGACGCCGATTATCTGGTTCACCTCTGCCTACGGGAGAGGTGCCCTCCTCGGCTCGCACCGATCCAACCAAAGCTCATCTCGCTTTAGCTGTTGAGCTGCGGCGGTTTGAAATCCGGAAAGCGCGTGAGCATTGCGGCCTTGACGAACTTCAAGTGAGCAATGCTGCTTGCCAATTCCTTGAGCCGTCGCTGGCCATTCGAGATGTCGGCCGCGAAGAGATCCTGATGATAATTGTCGAGCGGCTCTCGCTCGAGATATTCATCGGTGCCATTTCCGAAGGTGACGGACGCACGCGCGAGGGCATCATCAACACGCCGGTTGAGGCCGGCCTGCTCCCGCTCCGCATCCTGCAATGCTGTTTCAATCGCCGCCAGGACGGCACCGATCCGCACGCGGTCGGTCTCGGCATCACGCTCGACAGAGCGCGCCTTAAAACCCTTGTCCTCGCGGCGGGAGCCGAGAAGATTGTGTGCGCGCGCTCTCAGGAACAGCTGAAACATTTGGGCCATCCCACATTCGAGATCAGGCGGCTACCATCGGTCAGACATAGTTAACAAAGCCTAAATCCTGCGCCCGCTCCGCCCGGCTTTGTTCGATCCATGCCCGCCAGGCTCGTTCGTGCCTGGAATAGAGATCAAGCCAGCGAAGTTCGGCCGCGGCGGCGGCTGCTTCGCTCACGTAAATCTCAGACGCAAATTGCAACGTATCGTTCGGTGAAAGATCAGCGCTTCGAACTCCGCAGTTTCCTGCAGCGAAAGGCCGATCAGGACACGACGCCCTTGTGCGTCGACGAAATACCTACGGGGCGCATTGCGCCTTTGATCAATCATCTCGAATGGCCCTCATTCATGATCCAAGGCCCTGGAAGATCTTTCAGCCGGCGATCAAAGCTACGAACAAACGCGACCAAAATGAGGACGCAAGTCGCGCCCAGCAACACAATCAAATACGCCATCTACGCCTACCCTGCGAGCCGCAAAAATCGAGATGACTAAACTCTCGCCACAAACTGATCCGCCTTAAGTTGCCTTTCCGAAGCGCTCAAGGATCGCGCCGCGTTAACCTAACTGCACATGGTTATTTGACGTTGCCACAACATCAACTCCAACCGAAACGTCGCGCCATGTTTTTGCCATCACGACGGACGCTCGCTTTGCCTGACTCTCATCGAGGCCGGCGTGTAGGGCGCATAGAGACGATATCGCGCTGATCGCTTGCGCGAGCGCCACGCCCGCACACCATAGCCGCAGCAAAAGCCAGCTGCAAAAATCGAAATCAAAGCCAGAACTGCAAGCATTTGGAATGTTCCCAGTTTTCGGAACGCTCCTCCCGGTCCATTTCAACGTGATGTCGTGACGACTTCAAGATCATCGGCGCTGAAACTTTTGTCAGACGAACATGAAGTTTGTGCAACGTGGTGCTTGGATTTTGGTCGTCGGCGAGAAAACCTAGGGCCGGGAGGATGACGAAATCTCTCATTGTTCAAGAGCGGATCCCGCCGGCGATGCTAACCCTGTTCACCTCGGCAAGCAGCCTGAGCCACGCGCACCGGTGGTCGAGCGTGTCTGTACTCTGCGTGATGACGTCGCTTCCGACAATTTTTTCGCACGCGGCTGCTGGCGATTGCAGACACTGACGAAACTTCCGTGGTTATACGGAGCGTCATGCACCAACTTCATCCCGGTAAGGTTGAGCAGTTAGCTTAATCCGCGTTGTTTGTTGCGAAGTCTCGCATTTGGCTTATCCATCTTCGCACCGGGCTCCCCCAAGCCCGGCCCCACCCAAGCAAAGCCGTCGAGCGAACGTGGGTCGCTTGGCGGCTTTGTCTTGTGTCGACGAGAGGATCATTTCGGTTATGGCGCGCAAGCCCTGGTCGTTCAAGGAAGACCGCCGGCTCATGGAGCTGGCCAAGTCGTCGGCTTCGCTGGAAGAGGCCGCGAAAGTTCTCGGGCGCTCGCCTGATGCGATCAAGCGCATGGCATTGCGCCTCGGTCTTTCATTGAAGTCGAAGGGGGGCAAGAAGTCCTAGCCGCGGAAGCGCGGCAGCGCTCGCCTTGCGCCTCGCAGCCGACCTCCCCGCGCTGCGGTGCGCGCGAACGACGTCGCGGGCGAGCCGAACAGGTGATCCCATCCTCGACAGCGCCGCAACACGCCTTCGACGTGGCCACAGCTTCATCCCGGCGGGCGGAACCAAACCAACGCTTGGGTGTTGATGCCACACTTCACAGCGAGGCCTGGCGGTGCTCAACTTGGCCATTTCCGCGATGTTGATTTGGCTGGCGATCAATATCGCCTTCGTGGTGCTTCGGCTCCGGACCCCCCGCCATTCGGCCACGTCCCCCATCCACAGGCCCAGTTCACCCTATCCCGACGTGATTCCTCTGCGCCATCGCCTCGGGCGGTGATCGGCGATAGAAGATCTCGCCCCAGGGGTCCGTTCGGCTCGTTCAACCTAAAGCGCGATGAGATCAGGACCAATCGTCATCGCGCTTAGGTTATCGTTTGAGCATGATCTTTTCGGAAAACCGCTTCGCACTTTTCCGGATCACGCCTTAGTTGTTGGTCTTCTTCTGGGAGCCCATCCCGGAGCTGGTCCCGTAATTGGGCGTCCCCGTTCCTTTGAACGCGCCACCCATGCTGTCCGAACCGGAATTCGTTCCAGTGCCGCTGCGGGTCGCCGAAGTGGGCTGCGTGCCCGCTGGCCGGTCTTTGGTTCCCTGTGCCGAAGCCGCAGAGCTCCCGACAATTAGCGCCAGGAGAAGGATGCTTAACGTCCTGATCATACTGCTCAACTTTCCATGCTCGTTTCTAGTGCTTGCGCCGCGAGACCATCGGCCAACCATCACCCGGGTAGGCCCCGCGCCGGTCCGCCCGTTAAACTCTATCTTAGCCCGCGCTGGCTAGGATCAATTCTCCAAGCCTCGCCTCATTTCGCCTGACCCTGATGAAACGACTGCGACCGAACCTTCCGTTTGCGGCGCTCGTGCTTGCGAGCACGATGGCGTTCGCCTTGTCCGGCCATTTCGCCGCGGACGCCGTCATTCGCCACCAGCAGGCGCATCAGCTGAACGAGTTGACCGAGGTCGTTCTGCGGCGCTCCGAATTGGCCGTCGATTTTGCTGCGGCCAGCCTAGACGAACTCCCAAAACGCAATCTCGCCAGCTGCGAGCCCGCGGCGTTGCAAGCCATCCGCCTCCACGTCTACCAGCGCTCGGCGATCAAGGACGTCCGCCTCGTCAAACCGGATGGCTCGGTGATCTGCTCGGCCTATTCCGAGACGCTCGAGTTCGACAAGGGATGGGCGGGTCGCCATGACATGCTGCCCTCGCGCGACAAGGCGCTGTCGCTGTTCCGCGTGGAGCAGTTCGGCGGCGACGCCTTGGGCGTGCTCAGGGACATCAATGACAGCTCCGCCCTTGTCGCCATTGTCGGCATCAATGCCAGCCTGTTCGACATCATGCCCGCCGAGCTGCGCGCGCACAGCGAGGTGACCCTCACCTTGAGCAATGGCGAGAAGCTCGGCGAATTCCTGCTCGATGCCGACAGGCCGCTGGTGAGACCAATCAGCTTCGAGAGGCATTCCACGCGCTTGCCGCTTGATGCCACGATCCGGCTCGAGCACGCGGTGCTCTCGAGCTGGAACAGCGAGGCTTATTGGCCGGCGCTCGCAGTCGCCCTTGGCCTTGGCACACTCTTCGGCATCCTGCTGGCACGCAGCCGCCGGATGGAAGGGCCGGTCGCCGATCTCGATCGCGGATTGGCGGCTGGCGAATTCAAGCCATACTACCAACCCATCTTCGAGCTCAGGGCGGGCCGGATCACAGGCTGCGAGGTTTTGGCGCGCTGGGTGCGCCGAGACGGCTCGGTCGTCCCGCCGATGAACTTCATTCCGCTCGCCGAATCCAGTGGACGCATCCAGGCGATGACTTGGCAGATCCTGAGATCGGCGCTGTCCGACCTGCAGCCAATGCTGAGGGCGGACAAGACCTTCAAGCTGTCCCTGAATGTCGTGCCCAAGCAGCTGCTGAGTGCCGGCTTCGTCGAAACGCTGCGTCGCACGGTCCTGACGGCCAGGGTCTCCGCGCGCCAAATCGTGGTCGAAGTCACCGAGCGCGACGAGCTCGACGATCTTGCGCGCGCCGCGGCGGTTGTCGCCGACCTGCGAGACCATGGCTTCCGCGTTGCCATCGACGACGTCTGCGTCGGCCATAGCGGACTGTCCCGATTGAAAGGCCTCGGCGCCGACACGATCAAGATCGACAAGTTCTTCGTGGACACGATCACCGTGGACGCGTCGACGACGACGATCGTGGAAATGCTGGTGGCGCTCGCGAGGGACCTCCATATGACCGTGGTCGCGGAAGGCATTGAGACGGAGGAGCAGCTCCGCGCGCTGGTCGCATCCGGCGTGGAAGAGGGCCAGGGCTATCTGGTGGCGCCTCCGCTTCCGTTCGCCAAGTTTAGTGAGCTCGTCGAGTGCCGGCGCGCGGCGCAATCAGGCGCGGCGGTGTCAGATGATACGGCTTTGGTGGCGTAACGGCGGCGCGAGCTTTTAACGATATTTTCTGCTTTCGAGCCAGACCGGCAACCGACCGGCTATGCTGGTGCCATGCGCAGAAACCATCTCATTGCAGCCGCGAGCATCTGCCTTGCCCTCATCGTCTACGCCACGCTGGCGAAGCTGGCAGGAAGACCCGCGCTCCTGGGGCATCACGAGGCGTACTGGGTCGTCGTGATCGAGCGCTTCAGTGCCTATGGGCTGCTCGGCTTCCTTCTTTCCTTCTTGCTGCCAGGACGGCTCGGTTTGGCTTGCTCGCTCGTCATCGCGGTCGCGATGGGGCTGGAGCTGATGCAAGCGTTGATACCCGATCGGGATCCGGGCTTTCTCGACGTGCTCCAGAAGGCGGCAGGAGGCACCGTCGGCGTCATGCTCGCCCAAATGATCCTGGCGTTCTTGCCCAGACCGCCGTCCTGAAGCAACCGGTATCGCTTCAGCAAGATCACCGTTCGGACGCACAACCGGTCCTTACTTCATCATCTGGCCGCGCAATTCACCGCCCGGGTTCGCGGCCGTATGGATGTTTGCGTACCATTTTCCGGCCAGTAGATCTGCCGCCTGCGCGTCGGTGAGCGTGGCACTGCCTTGGATTGGGCTTTGCACTGTCTTGAACGGCAAGACGATGCCGGCGTTCTTGCCGGCTTCGCCGGGGCCATGGAAATGCGCGCCCATTGCCGGTCCCGTAAGCCCGGCATAGGTGACGGTGTAAGTCAGAACTTTCGTTTCACTGTCGTAGCTGGCTTCTGCCTTGCCCGATCCGGTCGAGCTGTTCGGAGGCACTTCATTGCTTCCCTTGAGCTCGGCTTGCAGCTTCACGACTTCCGCGTTTGCCGTCCCGCTCGTCGCAATGACGCTTCCAATGAGCGCGAGCGTTCCCAACAGTGCCACCGACGCCCGACACCCGGCTTTGCTCATGCATCCCTCCTGCGGACTTCGCGACCCATCGGCAGTGAACACCGACGACAGCCGGAAATTCCGCCACAGAGCTTATGCTGATTCGGGACGAACGCGGGAATTAGCCTTCGGCGTAGGCCGGAACACGCGGAGGCTCAGGCCGCTCCACGCCTGTTGTGGAGCTGGGTGGGAGCCAGGAGTTCGGCCATCTGCCGATGGGTGTTGTGCAGCGCCTCAATGGCGCAATCCAGATCGAAATCCGCCTCACGAACGGCTGCAAAGAACTTGGCCGTCAGCGCCAGATCGAGTTTGACGCGCGTCGTCCCGTCGCGACTCTTGCGGCGATCGAGCGACAAATGGATGGCACGCTCCCTGGCCTCCATTGCGCCGCAGCCGCAAAGCGCACCGAGTTCGTCGTATGTCATCCAGATTTGAGGCATCTTCTTCCACCACACTTGATCGGCCGCGAGGCTAGTTCTCGCGTCTAAAGGCAGGGGTGCTGCAGCGCGGCCGCGGTGTGATTTCGAAACAATAGTGTCAATGCAATGCTAATGATCGCGGCGGGCACCCGTGGAGCTGCGCGGATGATGGTCGATTTGGCTTTCACCTAGGCGGGCCCGCCGTGAACGGATGCCGCGGCCGGGAACGGCTGTCGGGCCCCTTGGGCAGCTTGTCGGCATTGAGCTTCACGACCGCGCTCCTGACATCGGCAGCCGGGGCATCTTCCTGACTGTAGATCAGCGTAGCCTCGAATTTCACGTCAGGCGCTTGTTTCGCCGTTCCGGAGCAGGTCGCCATAGCGCCGCTGAAGACGCCGGAGAGATAGACTTCGACCTCGTCACGCCCGAACACGGTCGGCGGGCCGTCGGCATGCCGGCGCGTGGTCAGAACGGCCGTGAAACGCTGGTCGTCATCGAATTGATAGGAGCCGCCATAGGTGAAGAAGCTGTCACTGCCCGAAATCCGGCCCTGGGCCAGATGCACGATACCGGTGCCTTGCGCTTGTGCGGTTCTGAACCACGCCGCGTATTTGCCTTCTTTCAGCATGGGAACATCCGTCGTGATTTTCACCCGTATTTGCAACGAACCTGTGGGGCGCGACAATGGCTGGCGCGGCGCGCATTCCGCCACGGTTAACACGCTGCGAAGTCAATCATCAAAATTCTGCCGGCCGCGAGGCGAAGCCGGCAGCGACGTCAAAACAGTTCTATGCCGTCGTGCCCCTGCCTTGATACCCCGTCGCCGATTTGAACCTCTTCCTGATAAAGTGCACCAATATCA
This sequence comes from Bradyrhizobium sp. 147, assembly GCF_023073935.1. Lineage (NCBI taxonomy): Bacteria > Pseudomonadati > Pseudomonadota > Alphaproteobacteria > Hyphomicrobiales > Nitrobacteraceae > Bradyrhizobium > Bradyrhizobium sp. 147. Next base: position 46,630 of record NZ_JADPKL010000065.1, read on the forward strand.
AAGAGTGATTCTGGTCACACTTGCCTGGGCGCCCCGCTGCTACGCATCGGACCGGGACGGGGACCGGTAGAGCATCGTCGAATTGGATGAGAATTCCCATGAAAAGCCTGATCGGCGCCCTTGTCGGCGCGTTCTGTATTGCGGCCCCCGCCCTGGCGGAGACACCCGCCGCGATTGTCGAGGATGTGCAAGGCAAGGTCGACGGCGTCGAGTTCATGGACTATGTGGCGCCGGGCAAGATCATCAAGCTCGGGCCCAAGACCAGCGTTACCCTCAGCTATCTGAAATCCTGCTTGCGCGAAACAATCAGCGAAGGCGTCGTCCTGGTCGGCACTGAACAGAGCACCGTACAGCTCGGCGACGTTCAGCGCGCCAAGGTGCCCTGCGATACCAAGGCGGCGCAGCTCTCCGAACGCGAGGCCAACCAGAGTGCCGCGACCACCTTCCGGACCGTGCGGTCCGATGCCAAGGGGGCTCCGTCCAAGCTGCCGACGATCTATGGCGTCGCGCCGCTGGTCCAGGCCAAGAGCGGCAGCACGCTCGTGATCGAGCGCACCGACGGCAAGGAACCCACGATCAGCGTGCCGCTCAAGAACGACGTCATGATCCGCGGCAAATTCTATGACTTTGCCAGGGCCGGAAAGTCACTGACCCCGGGCGGCAGCTATCTCGCCATTCTCGGCGCCAAGCGTTACGCCTTCCAAGTCGACGCCGGCGCGACGGCATCGCCTACCCCGGTTATCGGCCGCCTGCTGCGGCTCGAATAGACGGACCTAGCGAGGCCGCGATGCGGCGGATCGGCAGGCGGGACATCGTTGCGGCGATCCTGATTGCGCTCCTCGCGGGCGCGATCGTCATGTCTCCGCCGCTTCAGATGCTGCAAGGCCTGTCGCTCGACATCCTCACCGCGCTGCGCGGCAAGCTGATGGGTGAGCGCCGCGATCCTGCAATGTCGCCGGTCGTTGTAGTCGCGATCGATGCGGAAACCTACGACACGCCGCCCTTCAAGGGATCGCCGACGCAAACCTGGACGCGTGAGATTGGACGGGTGCTCGGCAGCATCACCGAGGGCGGCGCAAAGGTCATTGGCTTCGACGTCATCTTTCCGAGCTCGATCGAGCAGTCCGAGATTCCCTTCGGCGACGCGCCGCTCGGCACCCGCATGAGGGGTTTCGATCGGGATTATCTGATCGCCCTGCGGCAAATCTCCGACAGCGGCAAACTGGTGCTCGGCGAAATCCTGAACAACGAACACCCGGAAGTGCCCTATCGCGCACAGCAAGTGGCCGTGCGCAATACCATCCGCGCGCTCAACGTACACACTGATCCCGACGACGTGATCCGGCGCATGCCATTGAGCTTTGCCATCGAGGGCAAGCCTGTCCCCGCGATGGCGGTCGAGCTGGCTGCGCGTGCGCTTGGCGCAAAGCCTGAGATTGCGCCGTCCGGCGCGACCGAGTTGTCCGGCTATGCGATCCCGAGCGCGATGCCGAATACAATCACACTCAACTTTCGCGGGCTGGGACGCGACGTCCCGACCTTCTCCTTCGCCGACCTGCGCGCCTGCGTCGAGAAGGGCGATCGCGATTTCTTTCGCCGCGCCTTCGACGGCAAGGTCGTGCTGCTCGGCACGGTCCTGAATTTCGAGGACCGTAAGCTCACCTCGCTGCGCCTGTCTGGCGGATATGACGGCACGCCGGCGGCGCGATGCGCCCTGCCCGCGCCGGAGCGTGGCGCGCAACGCCCCCGCAGCGATGTCGCCGGCGTCTTCGTGCACGCCACCGTCGTTCGCAACTTGATCGAACGCGACGCCGTGACCGAGCTCGGCTTTCCCGCGCGGAGCATTCTCACGATCCTGTTCGCGCTCGTCATCGCTTGCGCCGCCTGTGTGCTTGCACCGAGCGGCGCCCTGATCGCCTGGCTCGCCCTCACCGCCGCTTACTCCGCCGTGGCCGTCGGTGCGTTCGTTCACGCCCTGGCACTGCCGCTGACCGAGCCTGCGCTCGCAAGCCTTGCCGCGCTCGCGATGATGATCGGCTACCGCTTCGTGCTGGCCGATCGCGACGAGCGCTTCCTGCGCAAGAGCTTTGCGTTCTATCTCGCGCCTGAAGTGATCGACACCATGGTTACATCCGGCAAGATGCCGGCGCTCGGCGGCGAGATGCGCAACGTCACCATGTTCTTCTCCGACCTCAGCGGCTTCTCCTCGATCGCGGAGACGATGACACCTGGCGAGCTTGTGACCCTGATGAACGAATATCTGTCCGCCATGACCGACATCATCGAGGCCCATCGCGGGTACGTCGACAAATATATCGGCGATTCCATCGTCGCCATGTTCGGCGCCCCGGCCGACGACGTTGCACATGCGCGCAATGCGGTGCGTGCCGCGCTGAAATGCCACCAGAAGCTCGCAGAGCTCAACGCCAACAATGCCGCCTTTGCGGGCCACGGCCTGTCGCATCGTATCGGCCTCAACAGCGGCGAAGCCGTGGTCGGCAACATCGGCTCGCGCCGCCGCTTCAACTACACCGTGATGAGCGACACGGTGAACGTTGCCTCGCGGCTCGAGGGCGCCAACAAATATTACGGCACCGCGATCATGGCCTCCGAAACCACGATGGCGCAGACCGGTGACACCTTCGCCTGGCGCGAGCTCGATGCGATCAGGGTGTTGGGACGCGGCGAGGCGGTCAGGGTGTTCGAGCCGCTGGCGGAGAGAGGCGCGGCGAGCGCCGAGCAGGCGAAGGTGGCCGCAGCGTATGCGGAAGGCTTGGCCTGCTGGCGGGCCAGGGATTTTGTGAAGGCGGCCGAAGCGTTCGAGAGCGCGGCGAAGATCGATCCCTCGTCGGCGCTATTCGCCAAACGCGCCAGAATGCTGATCGCGAATCCGCCCGCGTCTGATTGGACACCGGTCAACATGCTCGAGGGGAAGTAGCAGTTGATCGCTCCCCTCCAGGGCAGGGTAAACGCGTGCCACCCTAAACCGGCAGCTCCGGCAGGCGCGCATCGGGAGGAAGTCTGACGACCTCGGCCTTTGTTGGCCGGCACGCCACTTACCTTCGTATATGGTGTCCTATCCTTTGGATAGAGGCCGTTTACCTCAGTACAATTGAGCACGGAATGCGCGCGCTCTAGCGTGACTGCATTCGGCGCCCTGGCGCTGGTGGCATGAAACCTCCCTGACCTTCGCGCAAGACGGCCACCCCTGTCCGGTCGTCTGCGCCGCTTTTTTCAGCAAGCCATCGCCAGCTTTTTTTCGAAACTGGAGATTTGTGCACAATGTCTTCCCTTGAGAAGATCGCACTCTTTATCGATGGCTCCAATCTCTATGCCACCTCCAAAGCGCTCGGCTTCGACATCGATTTCAGGCGGTTGCTCAGCGAGTTTCGAAGCCGAGGTGCACTGTTGCGCGCCTTCTACTACACGACCGTCATCGAGGATCAGGAGTTTTCCTCAATCCGCCCGTTGATCGATTGGCTCGATTATAACGGATACACCGTCATCACCAAGCTCGCCAAGGAGTTCGTCGACGCCACCACCGGCCGCCGCAAGGTGAAGGGCTGCATGGATGTCGATCTCGCCGTGAGTGCGATGGAGCTCGCCGAACACGTCGATCAGATCGTGTTGTTCTCGGGCGATGGGGACTTTCGTTCGCTCGTGCAAGCCCTGCAACGCGGCGGTGTCCGCGTGACGGTGGTCTCCACGCTCTCCACTCAGCCGCCCATGATCGCCGACGACCTGCGCCGACAGGCGGACGTATTCCTCGATTTGGCAGACCTGAAACCAAAAGTGGGGCGCGATCCCGCCGACCGGCCCCGCGAGCTTCGGCAGCCACCGCAATTCCTCGCACGCGGATCGATCGATCGGGGCGACCGGGTGGAATGATCCTGGGACGGCCGCCGGCACCGTCGAGCACCCTGCTTTCCAGCGTCGTGCGTTCGCCCTTGGTGCTCGGCGTCACCAGGACCTCCGAAAAGTTCTCCTGAAGATGTCGAAGCCGGCCATCGCGCGCGCGCGAAGGTTGGCCGAGCTGCCGATGTTCATGGCGAGCCAGCGCGAGACTGTCGCGGCGAGGGCTGCCGCTTGAGCCGGCCCCCCTTACGAAAACCTGATTCCCGCCAAACCCACTGGTTGCGCGAGGGGAGCCACGCTAAAATCGCCCCATGACAGTGACCGACATTGCGAGCCGAACCTACAATCACAGCTGGCGGCTGGATCCCATCATCCGCAGCCTGCTCGATACCGATTTCTACAAGCTGTTGATGTTACAGATGATTCGGGAGGATTACCCGAATCAGCAAGTGACCTTCTCGGTCATCAACCGCTCGCGCCATGTGCGTCTCGCCGAGATCATCGACGTGGGCGAGCTGCGCGCCCAGCTCGACCATGCCCGCACAATCCGCTTCACCAAGAAGGAGCTGATCTGGCTTGCCGGTAACACCTTCTACGGCAAGACCCACATGTTCTCGGCGGACTTCATCCGCTGGCTGGCCGAATTCCGCCTGCCCGAATACGAGCTGCGCAAGGTCGAGGGCCAGTACGAGCTGCATTTCCACGGGCCCTGGACCCACACAACGATGTGGGAGATTCCGGCACTCGCCATCCTCAACGAGCTGCGCTCGCGCGCAGCGATGAAGGGCCGCGGCCGCTTCGAGCTCGACGTGCTCTACGCCCGCGCCAAGGCCAAGCTGTGGACCAAGGTGGAGCGGCTGCGCAAGCTGGAAAACCTCCGCCTGTCCGACTTCGGCACCCGCCGCCGTCACGGCTTTCTCTGGCAGCGCTGGTGTGTAGAGGCGGTGAAGGAAGGCCTCGGCTCGTCCTTCATCGGCACCTCCAACGTGCTACTCGCGATGGACAACGATCTCGAAGCCATCGGCACCAACGCGCATGAGCTGCCGATGGTCGCGGCCGCGCTCGCCAGGGACGACGAGGAATTGCGCTGGGCGCCCTATCGCATCCTCGACCAGTGGCGCCAGACCTATGGCGGCAACCTTCTGATCGCGCTGCCCGACGCCTTCGGCACGAAAGCTTTCCTGCGCGATGCGCCGGAATGGGTCGCCGACTGGACCGGCTTCCGCCCCGACAGCGCGCCGCCGATCCAGGCCGGCGAGGAGATCATCGCCTGGTGGAAGAAGATGGGCCGCAATCCCAAGGACAAGCTGCTCGTCTTCTCCGACGCGATGGATGTCGGCTCGATCGAGGAGACCTATCACCACTTCGCTGGCCGTGTGCGGCTCTCGTTCGGCTGGGGCACTAACCTCACCAACGACTTCGTCGGCTGCACGCCGGACGGCTCGTTCAATCTCGATCCGATCTCGCTGGTCTGCAAGGTTTCGTCCGTCGACGGACATCCGGCCGTCAAGCTCTCCGACAATCCGGAGAAAGCGACCGGCCTGCCCTCGGAGATCGAGCGTTACCTGCGCGTGTTCGGCGATGCCGGACGCGTGCGCAAGCCGGTGCTGGTCTAGCAGCGGGCCAGGTTTCTTTCGATCCGGTAAACCGCGCACGATGAATACGAGGCTTTGGTTCGCCGATGCCGCGCCAGTTCCGATTGACCAGTATTTGACGCGATCTGCGCGCATCCACTTCACAGCACCTTCACCCTGGGTGCAGTCGCTCGCGTTTTCAGGTCGAGTTAAGCAACATTCTGCTCTAGTTCGCGTTGCAGGCCAACGCTCCGCTGGGATCGTTGATCGATTTGGGGAACGCAGGGTGTTTCGTAGAACAGCGACGTCGAGGAAGGGACACAATCTCCTTCACGTCATCAAGCTCGTCTCGCCTTTCGTTATGGTCGTCGTGCTCCAGGCGGCAATCGCAGGATTCAGCCTCGAGGTGATGTCCTCGGTCCGCGCCTATGTCGCCGGCGAAGCGTTGTGGTCGCGCTCGCAGAAGAACGCTGTTTACTTCCTCAATCGCTATCTGCATTCGGGCGAGGCCAGCCAGTTCGCGCAATATCGGGCCGCGCTCGCCGTTCCCATTGGCGACCAATTCGCGCGCTGGGCGGTCGAACGCGACCCGGTCGACGTCGAGGTCGCCCGCATCGGCTTCCTGCAAGGCGGCAATCATCCCGATGACGTTCCGGGACTGATCTGGCTGTATCGCTACTTCAACCGTGTCAGTTTCCTCCAGGAAGCGATCCGGGAGTGGGCTGCCACCGATCCCATGCTGCTGGAGCTCAGCGTGTTCGGCGAGGTCATCCGGTCCGAGTTGGAGAACGGCCCCATTCACAACGACGGTCGCCTGCAATTCCTGTCGTCGCGGCTCTCGGAGCTCAATACCCAATTCACGCTGCATGCCAAGCGGTTCTCCACTGTCCTCGGTGAAGGCTCTCGTGCCATCAAGGTGACGCTGACGTGCATCAACATCGTCACCGCCGCGACGCTGATCCTGCTCCTGATCTGGCATACGCGGCGGCTGGTGCTGCAACGACAGGCGTTCGAGGAGGCCTTGCACGCCGAGAAAGAGCGCCTGGCCTGGCAGGCGTCGCACGACTGGCTGACCGGCCTGTCCAACCGCCGCGCCTTCGAGGCGAGCCTGCAGAGCGAGTTGGACAATGCCGCCGCGGGTCCGCTGGGACTGATTCTGCTCGACCTCGACCAGTTCAAGAGTGTCAACGATACCTGCGGCCACCTCGCCGGCGACCGCCTGCTCTGCCAGGTCTCGCGCCTCCTGCAACAGGACCGGCATGCGCGTGATCTGGTGGCCCGGCTCGGCGGTGACGAATTCGGCCTGATCCTGCCGCGGTGCCCGCCCCCGAATGCCGTCGATATCGCCGAACGGCTGCGCCGATTGTTCGAGCTGTTCAATTTCGCCTGGGACGACCGTTGCTTTGCGGTGACCGCCAGCATCGGCGTCGCCTGCATCACCGACCGCAACACTACGCTCGAGGATGCGATGCGGCGCGCGGATGCCGCCTGCTACCGTGCCAAAGAGAAGGGACGCAACCGGGTTCAGGTCGACGGCGTAAGGCCGGATGTCCTCGCCGCGGCAGCCCGGCCGCGCGAAGCGGCGCGCGCTTGACGCTGCCCGCGCCGTCACCGCCGCGGCAAGATTCCTAGGCCGGCGAGATGGGCGTCGAGGAACTGCTCGATCTGCTGACGCAGCATCTGCGGCGGCACGGCCACCATCCGCTCCTCGAGGCCGAGCGAGATGATTCCATGCACGGCCGAAAACAACGTACGCGACAAGAGCGCGATCTCCACGTCATTCGCGTCCGGCAATAGCCGCACCAAGGGTGGATGCATCAGTGCGAAGGCGTCCATGACCATCTGAAGGATGTCGTCCGGATAAGGGCGATCGTCCTCCATCCGATGCTCGAACAACGAGCGCAGCAAATTGGCGTGCTCAGCAAAGAAGTCGAGATAGGTCGCGGCGAGGCCATAGAGCTGACGAACGGGATCCTCGGCAGGAACTCCGCGGAGCCGCGTCGTGAGCGCCTGAACCGTCTCCCGATTGACGGTCAGGATCACCCCATCGAAGTCGCCGAACTCGTTATAGACGCTGCCGACCGAGCAACCGGCGGTCTCCGCGACATCGCGAACCTTCAATGATCTCAGCCCCTTAGCTGAAATGATGCTGCGGGCAATCTCCACGATCTGGAGCCGGCGCCGACTTTTTTTCTGCTCGCGCAGCGATTCTTCTTGAACATTGTTCATTTTCAAGCTACTCATTTTGAACATTGTTCAAATAACCCGGAGACCTGCAAAATGCAAACCCTCGCTGTTGATATCGCCGCCACCTTCGTCAATGACGCCGCAGCTCTCGTGACCGGCTTTGGCCGCGCCCTGCTGCGGTTCGCCATGACCCCGATCGATCGCGTCGCAAATGCCTGCGACATCGCCGGCGTGCTTACTGAGCGGCGCGCGACCTTCCGGATGTGGCGCGCCAACCGTGCCCGTGCGCGTCTCGAGGGCCGCCGGTTCAGCCTGCTCGGCCGCCTCTCGCCCTTTCGCCACCTTTCCCATCTCACCTGAGACAGGCACAGCCGGCACGTTCCGATCGGCTCGAATGCAAGATCCGGTTGCAACGAAGGACTCACCATCTCCGGACATTGACGGTCGATCTGGCGGACTTCGGCGATGCGGTTCAGCTTTTCCTCAGAACCGGCGCGATACTCGGCAAGCGCGGCCATCTCGCCCGAACTGCGGTCGCGCTCAGATATTTGCGAACCTAACGAGACCACTTGGAGACCAACAGGATCGGAAGGATCGAGGCGACAAGGCAGGCCGGCAACCGTCGTCACCCTGCAATCGTTCATCCCATACCCTTCCGGTCATGACGCTTCACCGACAACGTAAATCTCAGGCGGCCTTTCTAAAACAGGACTAGTCATGATCAGGGAATTGATGTCGTCACGCCGCTTCGCGCCGCTGTTCTGGGCGCAATTCTTCTCGGCGCTCAATGACAACGTGCTCAAGAACGCGCTCGTCATCATCCTGCTTTACAGTGCCGCGACCGGCCACGGCGATGCCCTGGTGACGATCGCAGGCGCCGTCTTCATCTTCCCCTATTTCATCCTGTCCGGGCTCGGTGGCCAGCTCGCCGACAAATACGTCAAATCCGTCGTCGCAAGGCGGCTCAAATTCGCCGAGATCTTCGCCGCGTGCTTTGCGGCCGCCGGCTTCTTCCTGCACTCAGTGCCACTGCTGTTCGCAGCGCTCGCGCTGTTCGGCATCATCGCCGCCATGTTCGGCCCGGTGAAGTATGCCATGTTGCCGGACCAGCTCGAGCTCGGCGAGCTCGCGACCGGCAACGCACTGGTCGAAGGCGCAACCTTCATGGCGATCCTGCTCGGCACCGTCGCCGGCGGCCAGTTCGTGGCCGGCTCCGCGCATATGGGCTGGGTCGCATCGGCCGTGGTCGTGCTGGCCCTGTTGTCCTGGGCCTTCGCCTCCCGCATTCCGGCGACCACGCCGTCTGCGCCCGATCTGCCCGTCACCGCCAATCCGTGGACCTCGACGCTCAGCCTGCTTAGGAGCCTGCACGCAGACCATCGGCTGTGGGACGGCACCGTGATCGTCTCCTGGTTCTGGCTCGTCGGCGCCATCGTGCTGTCGCTGCTGCCGGCGCTGGTCAAGGACGTCGTGGGCGGCACCGAGGGCGTGGTGACGCTGTGTCTTGCGATCTTCGCGATCGGCATCGCCGTCGGCTCGCTGTTCGCCGCCAGCCTCAGCCACGTTCGCCCGAACCTCGCTCTCGTGCCGATCGGCGCCATCATCATGGGATGTTCTGGCCTCGATCTCGCCTGGGCCATCAGCGTGACCACCAGGGGTCAGGACATCACCGCGGCCGGTTTCGCAACCTCGTTCGCGGGCTTGCGCATGATGATCGACTTCGTCGCCTTTGCATTCGGCGGTGGCTTGTTTGTCGTTCCCTCATTTGCGGCTGTTCAGGCCTGGTCGGCGCCGTCCGAGCGCGCCCGCATCATCGCCGCCGGCAACGTGCTGCAGGCGGCCTTCATGGTGGTCGGCTCGCTGTTCGTCGCGCTGCTGCAGGCGGCCGGCTTCCATGTCGGCTGGATCTTCTTCGGCCTCGGAGTCGCGAGCTTCGGCGCGGTGTGGTTCGTGCTGACCAAGTGGGGCAAGGAAGGCGTGCGCGACTTCGGCGGACTGCTGTTCCGCGCGCTGTTCCGCACCGAAATTCGCGGGCTCGAAAACCTGCCGCCATCAGGCACGCGCATGCTGATCGCGCCCAACCATGTCAGCCTGATCGACGGTCCGCTGCTGCACGCCGTGCTGCCGATCGACGCCAGTTTCGCGGTGGATACCGGCATCTCGAAGGCCTGGTGGGCCAAGCCGTTCCTGCGCGTGGTCAAGCACTACACCATGGATCCGACCAAGCCACTGGCTGCACGCGACCTGATCAAGCTCGTCGCCGCCGGTGAGCCGGTCGTGATCTTCCCGGAAGGACGCATCACCGTCTCGGGCTCGCTGATGAAGGTCTATGACGGCACCGCGATGATCGCCGACAAGGCCGACGCGGTGGTCGTGCCCGTCCGCATCGAGGGCGCGCAACGCTCGCATCTTAGCTATCTCAATAGCAGCCAGATCAAGCGCTCCTGGTTTCCGCGGGTGACGGTCACCATCCTGCCGCCGGTCAAGCTTCCAGTCGACCCGTCGCTGAAGGGCAAGGCGCGCCGCAACGCCGCCGGCAGCGCGCTCCAGGACGTGATGATCGATGCTCTCGTGAAGAACGCTATGCTCGATCAGACGCTGTTCGAGGCGCTCGGACACGCCTATCGCGACCGCGACACCGGCAAGGTCATCGTCGAAGACGCGCTCGGCACCAAGCTGACCTATCGCAAGCTGATTCTTGGCGCGCAGGTCTTGAGCCGCAAGCTCGAGGCAGGCACCGCCGCCGGCGAGAATGTCGGCGTGCTGCTGCCGAACTCGGCGGGCGTCGCCGTTGTCTTCATGGCGCTGCAAAGCATCGGCCGGGTGCCTGCCATGCTCAACTTCTCCGCCGGCCCCGTCAATGTGCTCGCCGCCATGAAGGCGGCGCAGGTCAAGACCGTGCTGACCTCGAAAGCCTTCATCGATAAGGGCAAGCTCGACAAGCTGATGGCGGCGATCTCCGCAGAGGCGCGAATCGTCTATCTCGAGGATGTCCGCGCCTCGATTGGCGTGACCGACAAGATCAAGGGCCTGCTCGCAAGCACCGCGCCGCGCGTCAGTCGCCAGGCCAACGATCCGGCCGTGGTGCTGTTCACGTCGGGCTCGGAAGGAACGCCCAAGGGCGTGGTGCTGTCCCATCGCAACATCCTCGCCAACGCGGCGCAGGCGCTGGCGCGGGTCGACGCCAACGCCAACGACAAGGTGTTCAACGTGCTGCCGGTGTTCCACTCGTTCGGGTTAACTGGTGGAATGATGATGCCGTTGCTGGCGGGCATTCCGATCTACATGTATCCCTCGCCGCTGCATTACCGGATCGTGCCCGAGCTGATCTACCAGACCGGCGCCACCATCCTGTTCGGCACCGACACGTTCCTCACCGGCTATGCACGCTCGGCGCACGCCTACGACTTCCGCACCCTGCGCCTCGTGATCGCCGGCGCCGAAGCGGTCAAGGACCGGACGCGTCAGGTGTTCATGGAACGCTACGGCATCCGCATCCTCGAAGGCTATGGCGTCACCGAGACTGCGCCGGTGCTGGCGATGAACACGCCGATGGCCAACCGTCCGGGCACCGTCGGCCGCCTGTCGCCGCTGATGGAAAGCCGGCTCGATCCGGTCCCCGGCATCGAGGACGGCGGTCGCCTCTCGGTGCGCGGACCGAACGTGATGCTCGGATATTTGCGGGCTGAAAATCCCGGCGTGCTCGAGCCGCTGGCAGACGGCTGGCACGACACCGGCGACATCGTGTCGATCGACGCGGCCGGCTTCATCACCATCAAAGGCCGCGCCAAGCGCTTTGCCAAGATCGCGGGCGAAATGGTCTCGCTCTCGGCGGTCGAGAGCATCGCGACGACGCTGTGGCCACAGGCCGCATCGGTCGCCGTCTCGATCCCGGACCAGCGCAAAGGCGAGCGCATCGTGCTGCTGACGACGGAGAAGAACGCCGAGCGCAGCGCGATGCAGGCCCAGGCCAAGGCGATCGGAGCGTCCGAGCTGACCGTTCCCGCGGCGATCATGGTGGTCGACAAGGTGCCGCTGCTCGGCACCGGCAAGACCGACTATGTCACGGCAACAACAATGGCCCGCGAGCAAGCGTCGGCACCGGAGCGCGAGGTGGCGTGACGACCGATCGGGACAAGCCTCTCAAACGCTGGCTTCGCTACGCCGCTCCTGCGCGTAACGCACCAGCGCCGCGAAGCGATAGATGCCGTGCACGAACTTGCCATAGGGCATGGTGATGAACAGCGCGAACACCGCGCCGAGATGCAGCGCCAGCAGCGGCCCCATCGCAGAGGTCTCGCGCAGGAGCAGAAGAGCCATTCCTGTGATGCCGGTCAGGAACAGCATGGCGATGAAGCCCACGTCCATGCCGTAGCGGCTCTCGTCGAGCAACGCTGGATCGCGGCGCATCTTGGCGGCGAAGAGCCCGATCGGTCCAATGATCAGGCCGATGCCGCCGAGCGTGCCGAGCACGACAGGCAGGTCCCACCACGGATAAGGCGCCTCCCAGCCGAGCCCATAATGATACAGCGTGGCGACCGACGTCGCGGCAAAGCACAGCAGGAAGCCGTAGAAGGTCAGGTGGTGATAGAGCTTGCGCCGGTCGGTCGGCCTGTCGTCTTCGTTGTAGCAGCCGATGCCGCCGCCATGGAGGTAGCGCAGCTCGCCGGCATCGCGGATTGCTTGAAAAATCGAACCGCCGTCGGCGCGGCCGGCAATCGGCGGACCGATGTCACGCCAGAAGGCGCGCACGCTCAACACGAGAGCGAGGATCGCATAAAGGAAGGCAGCGCTGAACAGCGCGGCCATGGCGTTGTGCGGCATCAGCCTGTAGAAGGCGCCAGGACCGCTGTGCACGCCGAACAGCACGCTGCGGTCGTTCCAGATGGCGAAGCCGAGGATGAAGGCGGCCATGCTGAGCGCGGCGATGATGCTGATGACCAGACCGTTGCGGGCAAATGTGCCTGATAGCGCCTGCGGCCAGGCATAGGCTGCGTAGGACTCGGCGCGCGCAATTGCCAGCGTCTTCGGAACGTTGACGTTGAATTCGTGCGGCGGCGAAAATTGGCAGTCGACATAGCAGGCGCCGCAGCCATGGCAGAGATTGGCGAGATAGTTGAGATCGCCGTCGGAGAAGGCGCGCCGCATCTCCATGGCCGGAAACACCGCGCACAGACCCTCGCAATAGCGGCAGGAATTGCAGACCGTCATCAGACGGTCGGCTTCGTCCAAAATCCTAGTTCCGTGCATGTTTCGCCGCTTCCCGTCCTGCGATCCGCCCGAACACGCTGCCGATGGTCATGCCCATGCCCGCGGCATAACCCTTGCCGAGCACGTTGCCGGCCATGATCTCGCCGGCCGCGAACATGTTAGCCGACGGCCTGCCGTCAGCCATCAGCATGCGCGCCTCCTTGTTCACGCGCGTGCCGAGATAGGTGAAGGTGATGCCGGGCCGCACCGGATAGGCCAGATAAGGCGGCGTCTCGATCCTCCGCGCCCAATGGGTTTTCTGCGGCGTGATGCCTTCGGTGCGGCAATCATCGAGGATGGTGTGATCGAAGGTGCCGGGCTGCACGGCGGCGTTGAATTCGGTGATCGTCTTCTCCAGCGCGGCCGGATCGAGATCTAACTTGCCGGCGAGCTCGGTCACCGTCTGCCCGGCGATCGGCGGAAACAGCGTCGGCATGAAGCTGGTGACCACGGTCGAGTCGAAGATGATGTAGGCGATCTGGTCGGGCTGCGCCGCGACCAGCCGGCCCCAGATCGCGTAGCGCTTCGGCCAGATGTCCTCGCCTTCATCGTAAAAGCGTTGCGCATGCTTGTTGACGACGATGCCGAACACGACGGAGTCATGGCGGGTGATGATGCCGCCGTCGAATTTCGGCGCACGGGCGTCGATCGCGACCGCATGGCACTGTGTGGGATCGCCGACCTCCTGCACACCCTTATCGAGCAGCATCTTCAGGATCGAGCCGCGGTTATAGGGCGTGCCCCGGATCAGGAAATTGTCGGCGGCCTCGCCCCAATATTGCTTCAGCCATTCGATGTTGGCCTCGAACCCGCCGGCCGCCGCCACCAGCGAGGGCGCGCAGATCTCGGTCTCGCCGTTGATCGGCCGCTTGAGGCGGGCGGCGAGGAACATGCCATCCTCGATCACCAGGTCGATGACTTCGGCGTCGTACTCGACCTCGACGCCGAGCTGCTCGGCGGTGAGATAGAGCGCATTCAGCATCGCTCGCCCGCCGCCGAGGAAGAACGAGTTGGTGCGGCCGAGGCTCAGCGTGCCGCCGAGGGAGGGCTGCCAGCGCACGCCCTGCTCGACGATCCAGTTCAGAATGTCCTTGGACTCCCGGATCATGTGACGGGCCAGCACCTCGTCGGTCTGCCCGCCGGTGACGCGCAGCAGGTCCTCCCAGAACTCCTCCTCAGTGTAGGGGCCGGTCAGGATTTCGGTCGCGGCATCATGGGCGCAGCGCATGTTGCGGGTGTGACGGGTGTTGCCGCCGCGATAGAATTTCGGCGCCCCCTCGAGCACCAGCACCGACGCCCCATTGCGGCGCGCGGCGATAGCTGCGCACAGAGCGGCATTGCCGCCGCCGATCACCAGCACATCGTATTTGCTGCCCATACCCTCTGCCCGATGGCACGCGAGACTAGAGACAATCCGCCGTCAGCGGCCATGTCCAAGCATGACCATTGTTGCGTAGTTTTGTATACAAAGATATACATAGGCGGCGCAAGCGGCATCTCTGCCTGGGCAGGATGCGTCGCGCCGCGAGGACGACATGGCCAGACGCCCGGCAAAAACAGGCGGAACGATCGCGCGCGGCGGTGGCGTCGCCCTGGGCGAAGCGGTGTTCCGCTCGCTCTGCGAAGCACTGCAGGCCGGCAGCTACCGTGCCGGCGACCGGCTGCGCGAGGAGGAGGTTGCGCAGCGGCTCAAGGTCAGCCGCACCCCGGTTCGCGAAGCCCTGGGACGCCTCGCGGCACGCGGCTTCGTCGAGCCGGCCGGCGGCCGCGGGCTGATCGTGCGCAACCTCGACATCTCCGAGGTGCTCGAGCTCTACGCCATGCGCGAGATCATGGAAGGCGCCGCTGCGCGCCTGGCCGCCGAGCACGCCTCGCCCCCGGAGATCGAGGCGCTCAGGGATATCGAGCAGGCTTTTGTCGAGACCTCCGCGAGCCACACTGCCGAGCTGGCGCGGCTCAACCGGGCCTTCCACGAGGCGATCTGCCGCGCCGCGCGCAACCGCTACCTCGACAGCGCTTCGCGCGAGTTGCAGGATTGGATCGCCCTGCTCGGACTGACCACCTTCACCGTGACAGGCCGCCCCAAGACAAGCCACGGCGAGCACCAAGCCATCATCGGCGCTATCGCTGCCCGCGACGGCGACAAGGCCGAGCAGCTCGCGCGCGCCCATATCCGCGAGGCCCTACGCTGCCGGCTCAAGCTGCTGCAGAAGCAATAGGCGCGAGGCGCCTCAGGCAATCACGTCCGCGACGATCGCCTTCAGAACGTCGCGCACATCAGCCGGCCTGAGCCGCACCTGCAAGCCGCGCTGGCCGCCGTTGAGATAAACCTGGTCATGCGCGAGCGCGCTCTGCTCGAGCACAGTGCGCACCGCCTTCCGCTGCCCGAACGGACTGATACCACCAACCTTGAAGCCGGTAAGGCGCTCGGCCTCTGGCGGCTTCATCATCTGCGCCGACTTGTCGCCGACGGCCGCGGCGAGCTTCTTCATCGAAACTTCCTGATCGGAGGGAACGATGACGCAGACCGGCTTGCCGTCCACCAGCGCCATCAGCGTCTTCAACACGCGCGCCGGGTCTTCACCGAGCGCGGAGGCGGCCTGGAGCCCGATGCTCGCGGCGTCGGGATCGTAGTCGTAAGTGTGGAGGGTGAAGGCAACTCCGGCGGCCGTGAGTGCGCGGGTGGCTGGGGTGACTTTGGACATGAGTCACAAGTACCACCGTCATGGCGAGGAGCGAAGCGACTAAGCAATCCAGAATTCTACCGCGGAGATAGCCTGGATTGCTTCGCTTCGCTCGCAATGACGGACGCGCCACACCTACGGTGTCGTCCTACTCCGCAGCGTCGCGCATTTCCACGCGTTCGGCCCTGGCCGCGCAGAACTTGAATTCCGGGATCTTGCCGAACGGATCGAGCGCCGGGTTGGTCAACAGGTTCGCCGCCGCCTCTGCGTAGCAGAACGGCATGAACACCATGTTCTCCGGCACGTCGCGGTCGGAGCGCACTTTGACCTCGACGGCGCCGCGGCGGGTCTCCAGGCGAATGAAGTCGCCCGGCGCGAGCCTCTTCTTGCGCATGTCCTTCGGCGACATGAACGCGACCGCCTCGGGCTCGATCTGGTCGAGCACCTGCGCGCGACGCGTCATCGAGCCGGTGTGCCAGTGCTCGAGCACGCGGCCGGTCGACAGTACCATCGGATATTCGGCGTCGGGCAGCTCGTCCGGCGGAATGACCTTGGCGGGCACGATCTTGCCGCGGCCGCTCGCGGTCGGGAAGCCCGTGGTGAAGATGATCTCGTTGCCGGGTTTGTCGGGAGCGTCGGCCGGATAGGTGACTGCGCCTTCGCGCACCAGCCGTTCCCAGGTGATGTTCTTCAGCGACGGCATCAACTCCGCCATTTCGGTGTAGACGTCGCCGGGGCCGGAATAATTCCACGGCAGCCCCATGCGCTTGCCGATCTCCTGGATGATCCAGAGATCCTGCCGCGCATCGCCGGGCGGCTTGATCACCTGGCGCGCGAGCTGCACGCGGCGGTCGGTGTTGGTGAAGGAGCCGTCCTTCTCGGCGAAGGCCGAGGCCGGCAGGATCACGTCGGCGTGGAACGCGGTCTCGGTAACGAAGAGATCCTGCACCACGAGATGATCGAGCATGGCAAGCGCGTGGCGTGCGTGCTGGAGGTCGGGATCGGACATCGCGGGGTTCTCGCCCTCGATGTACATGCCCTTGATCTCGCCGGCATGGATGGCGTTCATGATCTCGACCACGGTCAGGCCGCGGACGGGGTCGAGATCCTGTTGCCACAGCTTCTCGAAAGCGCCGCGCATGTCGTCGCGTCCGACCGGCTGGTAGTCCGGCAGGAACATCGGGATCAGGCCGGCATCGGAGGCGCCCTGCACGTTGTTCTGGCCGCGCAGCGGATGCAGGCCGGTCCCGGGACGGCCGACCTGGCCGGTGATCAGCGCCAGCGCAATCAGGCAGCGCGCATTGTCGGTGCCATGGACGTGCTGGCTGATGCCCATGCCCCAGAAGATGATCGACGATTTTGCGCGCGCATAGGTCCGCGCGACCTCGCGCAAGGTCTGCGCCGGGACGCCGCAGATCGGCTCCATCTTCTCCGGCGTGAACTCCTTGATCTTCTCCTTGAGCTCTTCAAAGCCTTCGGTATAGCCGGCGATGTATTGGTCGTCGGTCAAGCCTTCGGTGATGATCGTGTTGATCATCGCATTCAGCATGGCGACGTCGGAGCCCGGCTTGAACTGCAAATGCTTGGTCGCATGACGCGACAGCGACTGCCGGCGCGGATCCATCACGAACAGTTTTGCACCGTTCTGCTTGACCGCGTTCTTGATGAAGGTCGCCGCGACCGGATGGTTCACGGTGGGATTTGCGCCGATCACGACGATGACGTCGGCATCCATGGCGGCGGAGAACGGCGCCGACACCGCGCCCGAGCTCAGGCCTTCGAACAGCGCTGCCACGGACGAGGCATGACACAGACGGGTGCAGTGATCGACGTTGTTCGAACCGAAGCCGGTACGCACCAGCTTCTGGAACAGATAGGCCTCTTCGTTCGAACCCTTGGCCGAGCCGAAGCCCGCCAGCGCCTTCACGCCCTTCTCATCGCGGATCTTGACCAGACCCTTGGCCGCGATGTCGAGCGCTTCTTCCCAGCTCGCTTCGCGGAAATGGGTGAAGGGATTGGCCGGGTCGACCTGGTCGTTGGCATCCTTCTTCGCATTCGGCAGCCGCACCAGCGGCTTGGTCAGGCGGTGCGGATGGTGGATGTAGTCGAAGCCGAAGCGGCCCTTGACGCAGAGACGATTGTGATTGGCGGGGCCGTCGCGGCCCTCCGCGTAGATCACCTTCTCGTCCTTGACCTCGTAGGTCACCTGGCAGCCGACGCCGCAGAACGGGCAGAGCGAATCCACCTTCCTGTCGGCATAGGTGACGCGCGTTTGCTTGTCGTCGAGCATCACGGCCGGCATCAACGCGCCGGTCGGGCAGGCCTGCACGCATTCTCCGCAGGCGACGCAGGTCGACTCCCCCATGGGATCGTCGAAGTCGAACACGATCTTGGCGCCGGCATTGCGGTACGCCATGCCGATGACGTCGTTGACCTGGACTTCGCGGCAGGCACGCACGCACAGGCCGCACTGGATGCAGGCGTCGAGATTGACGCGCATCGCCGGATGGCTCGCGTCGGTCGCCCAGCGCTCGGCAGCGGGGAAGCGGCTCTCGGTGACACCCGTCGTCTCGGCCCAATGCCAGAACTTGGAATCCGGATCGTGCGAGGTCTCACGCGCCGGCTGGTCGGCGACGAGCAGCTCCATCACCATTTTTTGCGCAGCGACGGCGCGCGCGCTTTCGGTCTTCACCTTCATGCCGACCGACGGCGTGCGCTTGCAGGACGCCGCGAGCACGCGCTCGCCCTCGATCTCGACCATGCAGGCACGGCAATTGCCGTCCGGACGGTAGTCCGGCGCGGGCGAATAACAGAGGTGCGGGATCTCGCGGCCCTGGCGCTGGGCCACCTGCCAGATCGTCTCGCCGGGTTTGGCCTCGACCTGCTTGCCGTCGAGCTCGAACGTAATCTTGGTCATTCGGCCGCTTCCTTGAACTCGTCAGGGAAATATTTGATTACCGAGGACAGCGGATTCGATGCCGCCTGTCCAAGCCCGCAGATCGAGGCGTCGCGCATCGCCTGGCTCAATTCTTCCAGCAGGGCGCGGTTCCAGACCGGCTTCTGCATCAGCAGCGCCGCTTTCTGGGTTCCGACGCGGCACGGCGTGCACTGACCGCAGCTCTCGTCCTCGAAGAACTTCATCAGGTTCAGCGCCGCTGCGCGCACGCTGTCCTTGTGCGACAGGATCACGATCGCGGCGGAGCCGATGAAGCAGCCGTACTTCTCCAGCGTGCCGAAATCGAGCGGGATGTCGTCCATCGACGCCGGCAGGATGCCGCCGGACGCGCCGCCCGGGAGGTACGCGTAGAATTGATGGCCGTCGGCCATGCCGCCGCAATATTGATCGATCAGCTCGCGCACCGTGATTCCCGCGGGCGCGAGCTTCATGCCGGGATTCTTGACGCGGCCCGAGACCGAGAAGCTGCGCAGGCCATGGCGCTCATGGCGGCCATTGCCCTTCCACCAGTCGGCGCCCTTCTCGACGATGTCGCGCACCCACCACAGCGTCTCGATGTTGTTGATTAGCGTCGGCAGGCCGAACAGGCCGACCTGGAAGGGGTAAGGTGGCTTGTGCCTGGGCAGGCCGCGCTTGCCCTCGATGCTCTCCAGCAGCGAGGATTCCTCGCCGCAGATATAGGCACCGGCGCCGCGGCGCATATGCAGCGTCGGACCGCCCGGCGGGAGCTTGGCGATCTCGCACTCCAGGATCTCGCGTGAGGCCGGATATTCGTCGCGCAGATAGATGTAGACGTCGGAGGCTTGCACCACATGCGCGCCGATCAGCATGCCCTCGATGAAACGATGCGGATCGGTTTCGAGATAGTAGCGGTCCTTGAACGTGCCGGGCTCGCCCTCGTCGCCGTTGATCGCCATCAAGCGCGGGCCGGGTTCGCCCAGCACCGCGCGCCATTTGCGCCCGGTCGGGAAGCCTGCGCCGCCGAGACCGCGGAGCGAAGCGTCGTCGAGCGCCTTCAGCAGATCGTCCTTCGGCAATTCGCCGGAGCGGAGGCGATTGAGCAGCTTGTATCCGCCGCCGGCAATATAGGCGTCGTAATCGACATATTTCGGCAGATGCGCGTGAGTGTCGCCGGCCTTCGCGGCGGCCATGACATTGGCGACGGTCGCGTGGTCGACGAAGTTGTGGCCGACCTCAGCGGCAGGCGCGGTATCGCAACGGCCGACGCAGGGCGCGCGTACCACGCGAATGCCGGGACCCGATGCGCTCTGCAAATCTTGCAGCAGCTTCTCGCCGCCGAGCATCGCGCAGGTCAGCGAATCGCAGACGCGGATCGTTAGTGGGGCGATGTCAGGCTCACCTTCCTTCACTACGTCGAAATGCGCGTAAAAGGTCGCGGTCTCGAACACCTCGGCAAAGGCGAGCTTCATCTCGTCGGCGAGCGCGGCGAGGTGCGCGGCCGAAATCTGGTGGTACTTGTCTTGGATCAGGTGCAGATATTCGATCAGCAGGTCGCGCCGCCGCGGCCTGTCGCCGAGCAGCTGCTCGATCTCGTGCGCGGCGGTGGGGTCGACCTGTCGTCCCTTGGGGGTCGCGTTGGCTCGCTTCCGGCCACCGCCCGGATGTTCGAACGAGCGGACCTGTTGCACGTCGTGGCTCATCGCTGCGTCTCGTAGCCCTTCTTTGGAATATATCCAATCCTAGTCTCTGGCATACCAGATGCCAAGAGAATTCTTGCGCTCAAATAAGCATTTAAGGGCATGCGGCCAATAAGGCCGCATGCCCCTGTACGCCACGAGGAGGTTTGCGCGATCAGAGGATCTTAACCGCGCTCTCGAGCGTCTTGTAGACACCCCACGCCAGCGGAACGCAGACGAAGAGCCAGAACAGTGCTGCCTTGACATCGAGGCCGCCGGTGCCGATTCCGAACGAGCCAGTCTGCACGGTGCCGGCGCCCGCATTCGCCGCCTGCAACTTGGCGACGTCGGCCTCGCTCATGTACCATTTCGGATCGACCGGCTTGACCAGGTAGTTGCAGATGATGCCGGCGATCAGCATCGCACAAAGAATGTACATAGTGGTGTTGTAGAGCTGGTCGCGCGGAACGCCCGCCGCGAGTTGGAACTCGCGAATGTAGTTCACCACGACCGGGCCGATGATGCCTGCGGTCGACCATGCCGTCAGGAGCCGGCCGTGAATGGCGCCGACGAACTGGGTGCCGAACATGTCGGCGAGATAGGCCGGCACGGTCGCGAATCCGCCGCCATACATCGACAGGATGATGCCGAAGCCGAGCACGAAGAGCAGCTTCGAGCCCATGGCCGCAAAGGTCGGCGCCAGCGCGTAGAGAACGATGCCGAGAATAAAGAACGTGTAGTAGGTGTTCTTGCGGCCGATCGTGTCCGACAGCGTTGCCCAGAAGAAGCGGCCGCCGATGTTGAACAGCGATAGCAGGCCGGCGAAGCCCGCCGCAATTCCAGCGATAACCGTCTTCTGCTCGACCGAGAGCTGACCGAAGGTAAGCTCCGGATGTCCGATCAGCTTGCCGGCAAAGATTTCCTGGAGCATCGGAGAAGCCATTCCGATCACGCCGATGCCAGCCGACACGTTCAGACACAGCACCCACCAGATCAGCCAGAACTGCGGCGTCTTGTGCGCGTTGTTGAGATGGACGTGATGCTCGGAGATCATCGTCTTCTTCTCGCTCGGCGGCGTCCACCCTTCAGGCTTCCAGCCAGCCGGCGTCACGCGATAAGCGAAAGCGCCGATGGTCATGAAGACGAAATAGACGACGGCCATGACGACGAAGGCCTGCCATACACCGACATCGATCGAGGTCTTGAAATAGTTGATCAGGAGGTTGGCAAATGGCGCGCCGATCATGGCGCCGCCACCGAAGCCCATGATTGCCATGCCGGTCGCCATGCCGCGGCGGTCGGGAAACCATTTGATCAGCGTCGACACCGGCGAGATGTAACCGAGACCAAGACCTATGCCGCCGATCACGCCGGAGCCCAGCCACATGATCCAGAGCTGATGGGTATAGATGCCGATCGCGCCAAGCAGCAGGCCACCGCACCAGCATAGCGCAGCAACGAAGCCTGCCTTGCGCGGACCGACCCGCTCAAGCCAGCCGCCCCAAACAGCGGCGGCAACGCCGAGCACGACGAAGAACAGGGTGAACATCCATCCCAGGCTCGCGACCTTCCAGTCGCAGGTGGTGGTGAAGAGCTCTTGCCATAGCGACATATCCGGACAGGCTTTCGGCGCCGTGATGCCGATGGCTCGGGAAAGCGGCAGCCAGAATACTGAGAAGCCATAGGCCATGCCGATGCAGAGATGGATGCACAGCGCCGCCGGCGGCACCAGCCAGCGATTGAATCCGGCGGTCGCGATGGTCCGCTCGCGATCAAGAATCCCCGCGCCACGGCCCGAAATGGTCCCGGCGCTCTCAACACTAGCCATGCATTCCTCCCCTGAGGCCGCCCTTCTGAGCAGCCTGCCCTAAGATCCTGATCCCCAGTCCAGCGACGCAGCCAAATGTCCCTGCTGCTCCGCTCAATGATTCGACGCGCGTCAGGATCGTCACGCGCATCCGAAATGCTAACCCCTCGGGCGGGATGCTATGCCCTATACGACATACAGGCATTGTGAGCGCGGCCCGTCGATCAGCGTATCGCAGACAAGACTCAACCTCCGCGCCTGAACGGAGAAAGCCAATTGCAGAAGCCATGAACGATGTCGATAGACAAATGGTCGGTATCAGCGCGGTAACGTTCTCAAGAACGCGACGCACCATTAGCGCTCTCTATCGAACGATTTGATTTTTCTATCAAGAACACGATGCGCGCGTCGTTGCGCTCGGTGATCTCCACCGTGTCGCCGGTCTCGCGGATCAGGTTCGGAATGTCAATCACCGACAAGGGATCGGTGCAGTGAACCTCGAGCTGATCGCCGGGCTGCAACGGCTTCAGGGCTTTTCGGGTCTTCAGGGCGGGCAACGGACATTTTAACCCGGTGAGGTCGAGCGTCGTTCTGGTCATGGGCGCACCATGGCGGGGCCGATCGATGGCGTCAACGCAAGGACCGCTAGAGCAGATCGGCATAGAACAAGAAGCCTACGTCCTGTCCAGGTTCGACCTGCGTGATGTCTTCGCCAAGCTCAACGAGGCCACTGGTCTCCACCAGTGAGGACAATAGCCCGGCTCCCTCGCGCGGGAACTTGATGACCTCCAGCGTGCCATCCCTTCCGCGCCGCAAGGAGGCGCGAACATATTCGCGCCTGCCTTCTTTCTTCCTGTAGGTGAACGCAGCACGCACAGGGATCGGCAAGTGCGGCTCCGGCAGGGAACCGGCCAGCGCCAGCACCGTCGGCCGCACCACATGCACGAAGGTGACAAAGCTCGCAACGGGATTGCCGGGCAATCCGATCAGCGGCGTGCCGTCGATGATGCCCATCGCCACCGGTCGGCCGGGCTTGATCGCCATCCGCCACAGCACCAGCGAGCCGACGCTCTCGACCGCCGCCTTGACGTGATCCTCCTCGCCGGTCGAAACGCCGCCAGTGGTGAGGATCAGGTCATGATCGCCTGCGACCTGCTTCAGGCCATGAGCAAGCGAGGTACGCTCGTCCCGCAAGATGCCGAGATCGCTGACCTCGCAGCCGAGCCGGCGCAGCATCGCCATCAGCATGAAGCGGTTGGAATCGAACAGTTGCGAGGCCGCGCGCGGCTCGCCGGGCGAGGCCAGCTCGTCACCGGTCGAGAAAACTGCGACGCGGATGCGCCTGACGACGTCGAGGCTGGTCAGGCCCAACGCTGCCGCAAGGGCGACATGCTGCGGCCGCAAGCGCTGCCCGGCGCGCAGCGCGACGTACCCTTCGGGAATGTCTTCGCCCGCAGGGCGGACATTGGCACCCGGCTTCAACCCGGGCGGCAGCACCACCTTGCCGGACTTATCGACGCGGACATCTTCCTGCATGAAGACGGTTTCGGCGCCCAGTGGCATCGGCGCGCCCGTGAAGATACGCGCGGTGTGGCCGGGCTTGATCGGCGCCTGTGCAAGACCGCCGGCCTGGATACGGCCGTCGAGCGGCAATGCTTGCTCGGCGCTTTGCGGAAGATCGGCGTTGCGCACAGCGTAACCATCGACGGCGGAATTGGTGAAGGGCGGCAGCGGCAAAGGCGCTGCGATGTCGCGCGCCAGTACGCGTCCGTCCGCGTCGACGAGCGCGACCGTTTCGAGATCGGCGATCGCATTGACGCGCGTGGTGATCAGGCCAACGGCCTCATCCACCGACATCATCGGGCCGCCGAAAGCAAAGCAATCGTCCGATAGTTGCGCCATGGTGCCTCGTCAGCGCATCGCGGCGCTTTTCGCCACCGCTTCGTCGACCGGCATCGCCGCGCGCAGCAACAAAGCCGCGGCGGCCGGAATATCGTCGAGATGGACAGTCGGCAGGCGGGTGTCAACCGCGACGTCGGCCACAATCCCGGCAATGCCGGGATCGTCTGGGAACAGCAGTGGCTTGCCATTGGCGCCGCGATGCACCTCGATCTTGCGATGTGGCTCCCGCTTGAAGCCCTCGACCACGACGAGATCGACCGCGGATAGCTTGCTCAACAGCTCCGGCAGTCGCGGCTCCGCGGCGCCGCGCAGCTCGTGCATCAGAGCCCAACGATTCGCCGAAGCAACCAGCACCTCGGCCGCGCCGGCCTCGCGATGGCGCCAGGAATCCTTGCCGGGCACGTCGACATCGAACTGGTGATGCGCATGCTTGATCACGGAAACGCGCAGGCCCTCCGCGTTGAAATGCGGGATCAGCCGCGTCAACAGCGTGGTCTTGCCCGCCCCGCTCCAGCCTGCAAGCCCGATGACTTTCATAACCGCCCGATCTCCGCCAACGGCTCACGAGCCGATGGAACCTCCGGCCTTTCCGCCATGCTTATATCGGCTTGATCCGAATGTCATGCTAACCTCGTGGCCATGATGAAGATCGACAAGACCCCGGTGCCCCTGATCGTCCCTGATACGGACGACCCGCGCCTGACCCAGAGCGTGACCGGGACTGACCAGACCGGCGCCAAGGTCGAGATCAAGGTGCCGATGGAGCGGCCACTGACGCTCTACCTGAATTCGCAGGAGATCGTCACCATGATGACGATCGGCGACTATCCGGAATATCTGGCACTCGGCTACCTGCTGAACCAGAACATGCTGAAATACAATGACGAGGTCACTGAGGTCGAGTACGACGACGACCTGCAGGTGGTCGTGGTGCGCACCTCACACCACACCAATTTCGAGGCCAAGCTGAAGAAGCGCACGCAGACCTCGGGCTGCGCGCAGGGCACAGCCTTCGGCGACCTGCTGGAAGCGGTCGAGAGCGTCGCACTGCCGAAGGCAGAGCTGCGCACCTCCTGGCTGTACCAGATGACCCAGACCATCAACACCATGCCCTCGCTCTATCTAGAGGCCGGCGCGATCCATGGCTGCGTGCTGTGCAAGGAGGGCACCCCGCTCTGCTACACCGAGGACGTCGGCCGCCACAATGCGGTCGACAAGATCGCGGGTTGGATGTACCGCCACGGCGTCGATGCCTCCGACAAGATCCTCTACACCACGGGACGCCTCACTTCGGAGATGGTGATCAAGACCGTGCGGATGGGGATTCCGATCCTGGTGTCGCGCTCCGGCTTCACCGCCTGGGGCGTCGATCTCGCAAGACAGGTCGGGCTGACGCTGGTCGGGCGCACGCGCGGAAAACGCTTCATCGCACTCGCGGGCGAGGACCGCATCGTCTACGACCAGAATCTCGCTTACGTCGAGGAGGAATCGGCCAAGCACAAGCGCAAGGGTGAAGGTGGTGACGACTAGGATTCTGCCGGCGAGTGTTCCGCCGACTGTTGGCGTGCTGCTCGCCGGCGGTCTCGCCCGGCGCATGGGCGGGGGTGACAAGCCAATGCGCAGCATCGGCGGCCGCACCATCCTGGAGCGTGTGATCGCGCGCCTTGCACCCCAATGCAGCGGGATGATCCTCAATGCCAACGGCGATCCCGCGCGCTTCGCCGCGTTCGGCTTGCAGGTGGTCGCCGATGGCGTGCCCGGCTTTCCCGGCCCCCTGACCGGCATCCTCGCGGCGCTCGACTGGACCGCGGCGAACCGGCCGAACATCGAGTGGGTGCTCAGCGCCGCGGGCGACTGCCCGTTCCTGCCGCGCGATCTGGTCACCCGCCTGCATGAGGCGCGGGCGCGCGAGAACGCGCAGCTCGCGGTCGCGGCATCAGGCGATCAGTCGCATCCTGTGATCGGTCTGTGGCGCGTGGACCTGCGTGAGGAGCTACGCCACGCGCTCGTGATCGAGGACCTCCGCAAGATCGACCGCTGGACCGCGCGCTATCTGCTGGCGACGGTGAGATGGCCGACCGAGCCGCTCGACCCGTTCTTCAATGCCAATACTGTCGAGGACATCGCCGAGGCCGAGCGGCTGGCGGCGCTGGATGAGACGTCCTAGCGCGCTTACGACGTGGCCGCATGCGGGGCCGTTCACGCAGGCCGAAATCCCGCGCGCTCCAGCGCCGCCCGCGCCTCATGCGAGCCGAGCGCATCGAGAAAGGCCTGCACTGCGGGCCGGTCTTTGCGCGCCGTCACCAGCGCGAAATCATAATGCTCCTCCGCGAGCGGAATGAAATCGAGGCCGCCCGCATGGGCGACCGGCGCAATGGTCATGCCCCAGTCGGCGCGGTGCTGGGCGACGGCGGCGGCCACTGCATTGTGCGAGCGGGGCTGGTTCCAATAGCCCTCCGGGCGGGCGCCCCCGAGCAGCCGATCGATCAGGATGCGCGTGCCGGCGCCCTGATTGCGGTTGACCATGATGCAGGTGGGATCAGAGATCGCAGCCGCGACCGCCTCCTTCGCACTGAGGTCTTCGAAACGCTTGTCGCCTTTGCGGAAGACGATGCCCTGCATCCGCCGCCAGCCCGGAACGAGCTCAAGCCCCTCGACGAGATAGGGCGAGTTGTAGGTCTCGCTTCTGTCGTCGAACAGATGGATCGGCGCGAGATCGCATTCCCCGCGCCGCGCCGCCGCGAGCCCGCCGAGGCTGCCGACGGCGATCGAGCGAACGGCAAGGCCGGCATGCGCGAGCTGTACCGTCACGAGATCGAGGCCGGTGCAATGGCTGCCGACGATGACGAGATCCGGCACGCGCACATGCGGCGTGAACAGGGTTACCTCGGCTTCAGTCCCGGCCGGCATCTGGTCGGCGAGCGCGTCGATGCGCAAAAAGCCGTCGGCCTGCGCGAATGACGTGATCGCACCAGATCCCTTGCCGGAGGGATAGGCGATCAGGCCGCCGCGGCCCTCGACCAGCGAGACCATGACGAATTCGGTGCGGCCGAGCTCCGAGGCGATGCGGACCGGCACGGTCGCGCTGACCTTGGCATCGGAGCGCGGCGGCAGCCCCGCCATCCTGCGCAGCACCGGCACGATCATGTCGTGGAAGGTGAACATCGCCGAGGTCGGAAAGCCCGGCAGGATCACCACTGGCTTGCCGTCGCACACCGCAAGGCACAGCGGCTTGCCGGGCTTGAGCGCCACGCCATGCGCGATGATTCCGGGCTGGCCGAGCCGGCCGATGATGCGATGGGACAGGTCGCCCGCGCCTTTCGACGTGCCGCCCGACAGCACCAGCATGTCGGCATCCGCCAGCGCGCGGCGCATGGCCGCTTCGAGCTTGGCTTCATCGTCGGGAATGGCGCCGAGGAAGACCGCCTCGCCGCCATTCTCGTCGATCGCAGCAGTGACGATCGCACCGTTGGTGTCGTAGATCTCGGCGGGCGCGAGCAGCTCTCCGGGCTGCACCAATTCGTCGCCGGTGGAGATGACGGCCACAAGAGGCTTGCGCGCGACATTCACCTCGGCGATGCCGCAAGCGGCCAGCATGCCGATCTCGCGCGAACCGATGATCGTCCCCGCACGCAGCAGCGCTTCGCCGCGCGCGATGTCGGATCCGGCATAGGAGACGAATTGCCCGGGCGACGTGGCGCGACGGACCTCGATCGCGTCCGATCCTGCCGGCTGGGTGTGCTCGACCATGACGACAGCGTCGGCGCCGCGCGGCAGCGGACCGCCGGTGGCGATCGCCGTTGCGGACTCAGCCGCCACTTGCAGCGTCGGGGCGGTGCCGCAGTGGATGGCTTCATCATTGAGCGCGAGACGAACGGGTGCACCTTCCCCTGCCGCAACGACATCGGCGGAGCGGACGGCAAAGCCGTCGACATTGGAGCGGTCGAACGGCGGAACGTCGATCGGTGCCGTGACGTCTTCGGCGAGCGCCGCACCGAGTGCATCGGCGAGCTTGCACGCTGCACTCGGAATCGACCGCGGGAACAGCGCCGCCTCGAAACTTGCCAGCGCTTCTTCGCGCGACAGGATCTTGAGGAACTGCTCCTGTTCGAGCGCGCTGCGCTCTTGCGATCGCGGAATCATCGGCATGCCGGAACCCATATCATTCCCGCATCAGATAGGCACCGACCGGCGTGCCCGCCGCAAATCCCTCGTGGCTGGCGGGGACGAGCAGCCATGCATCGGCGCGGACGATCGCCTGGAGCGGCCATTCGCCCACGGCAAGCAGCATCCACGCATGATGTTCCTCGACCAGCAGGGCCATTTCTGCGATGCCGACACCGGATGCAATCTTGCGTGCGAGCGGCAAGGTGAGCTGTCGGCGTGGCCGGCGCGCCGACAACTGATCGATGAGCGGCAGCGCGAGCGCGAGCCAGGCCGCGAGCGCATGATCGGGCGAGCCCGGCAAGGCGACAATCGGAACCTTTTCGAGCCGGCCGACCGCAGCGGTGCGTCCAGGCTGGAGCGCAAGGCCATGGGCAAGCACCTCGCCACGCTGGGCCAGCGCCGCGACAGCTGCATCCCCATGGCCGACGCCACTGCCGCCGACCGTCAGCAGCAGATCGCAGGAGGAAGCGTCGAGCGCCTCGGCAATCGATGCTTCATCACGCGCGCCGGCCTCACACGTCTTCACCTCCAGCCCCGACACGCGCGCGATGCCGGCGATCATCTGCGCCGTTGCCGTTGCGCCCGGCACGTTGACGATGCGCAGCCGCGGCCGCCGCACGCCGAGCTTCTCCAGATGCGCGACGCGCGCGATCAGCAGATCGGCCGCGCCGATCGGATAGCCCTCGGCGCCGGCGGGCGTGCGCGCGGCGACGTCGCTTCCCGCTCGCCTGACGCCCTGCCCCGGCACGGCCTCGGCCAGCACCTGCGCGAGCGGACCTGACAGCTCGACCGCCCCGGCGTCGAGCACGCAGTCGCATCCCTCCGGCATCGCCTCACCGGCATCGACCCATGCAGGAGCCATCGCCAGTGGCAGCGGCGAATACGCGGACGCACCGACGAGATCATTGGCGGAGAGCGCCCAACCGTCTGCGGCGGCAATGTCGCGCGGGGGATAGGCGGCAAGCAGCGGAGCGCCCACCGCGACGCAGCCGCTCGCTTCCGCCAGCGGCAACTCCATCGGCGCGACAGGATCGACGCCTCGCAGCAACGCGGCGAGCGCAGTGTCGAGCGGCGTGAGCGAGGACGGCAGGCGCTGAATCATGCGCCATGATGGACCATGCATCGCCCGGTTTGGCAACCGCCAGCGCTACGGACATTACCCGCCCGACCTGTCCGAATTGGGGAAGAACAGCTGCTGCCCGTCGATCTTGTAGCCGGCGATCGCGGTCTGCCCCTCCGGCGAGGTCAGCCAGTCGATGAAGGTCTGCGCGAGATCCTTCTTCACGTTCGGAAACTTGTTGGGGTTCACCAGCATCACGCCGTACTGATTGAGCAATCGCCTGTCGCCTTCGACGACGATATCGAGATCGCCGCGATCCCTGAACGAGATCCAGCTGCCGCGGTCCGACAGCACATAGGCGTTCGCGGCGCGCGCGGCCTCGAGCGCCGCCTTCATGCCCGGTCCGGCCTCGCGATACCAGGCGCCCTTGGCGCTGGCGATGTCGATGCCGGCGACGATCCAGAGCGCGAGCTCCGCGGCATGGGTGCCCGAGCGGTCACCGCGCGTCACGAACGGCGTCCCCTTGGCCTCGATCGCCTTCAGCGCGGTCGCGATGTCTTTGCCTTTGACACCCGCGGGATCGCTCTTCGGCCCGATCAGCACATAATCGCTGTACATCACGTCGAGGCGCTTCACGCCAAAACCGTCGGCGACGAATTTCTCCTCCTGCGGTCGCGCATGCATCAGCACGACGTCGACCTCGCCCCTTCGCGCCCCGTCGAGCACTTCATCGGCGCGCCGCACGATCACCGTCACGTCGATGCCGGTCTTCGCACGGAAGATCGGCAGCAGATAATCGAGCAGGCCGGACTCCTGCGTCGCCGTGGTCGATGCGAGGACGATGCCGCGCTCCTCAGCGGATGACGCCGCAACGCCCGCGGCAAGGCCGCAGAGAAGCGTGAATGCAACGGACAGGCGGCGGACGGCCATGATCGTGTTCCCATTGGCTTTGACGGGATCATGATGATGACCGATTGCGCCGCACTCGTGACGCATCGGGGCTGCTTGCGCTCCGCGCCGGCCAGGCCGAGTGCGGCATCGCCCGCGCGCGGCGGCGGCGCGCTCGACCTCGCAATGCGGCAGCGCAGCTATTTGCATGCCGGCCCTGCTCCGGCCACTCGGCGAGAGGCGGCGGCGCCAGTGTGCCGAGGAGCCGACCGGCTACGACCCCCGCCGGCCGGTCGGATCCGCTTCGCCGCCTGACATTGACGCCCGCCCCCAAATAGTTGCAAAAGAAACCAATTCAGCCGGGCATACCCGGGCAACACCGGCCAACGAGCCGGAT
Source organism: Bradyrhizobium sp. 147 (assembly GCF_023073935.1). NCBI lineage: Bacteria > Pseudomonadati > Pseudomonadota > Alphaproteobacteria > Hyphomicrobiales > Nitrobacteraceae > Bradyrhizobium > Bradyrhizobium sp. 147. The sequence goes on from NZ_JADPKL010000065.1 coordinate 76,994, forward strand.
CAAGGGAGGAGAACCATGAATCCAATCAGGTTTGGACTGCCGGTCGCGGCCGCCTTCGTCGCGACGTTCTCGGCGGCGGCGCTGCTGCCGGATGCCGCAATGGCGCAGGTGTCCGACGACCTCGTCAAGATCGGCGTGCTCACCGACATGAACGGGCCGGCCTCGGCACCGACCGGCCAGGGCTCGGTGACGGCGGCGCAGATGGCGATCGACGATTTCGGCGCCACGGTGCTTGGCAAGCCGATCAGCGTCGTGATCGGCGACCACCAGCTCAAGGCCGACATCGGCGGCACGATCGCGCGGCGCTGGTACGACGTCGACCAGGTCGATCTGATCGTCGACGTGCCGGTCTCCGCGGTCGGGCTCGCGGTGCAGAACGTCGCCAACGAGAAGAAGCGGCTGTTCATCACCCACTCAACTGGCACCGCGGATTTCCACGGCAAGTTCTGCTCTCCTTATGCGATCCAATGGGTGTTCGACACCCGCGCCCTCGCGGTCGGCACCGCGGATGCGGTGGTCAAGCGCGGCGGCGACAGCTGGTTCTTCATTACCGACGACTACGCCTTCGGCCATTCGCTGGAGCGCGACGCTTCCGCCGTCGTCACCGCCAATGGCGGCAAGGTGCTGGGCTCGGTCCGGCCCCCGCTGGCGACGCCCGACCTCTCCTCCTTCGTGCTGCAGGCGCAGGCCTCCAAGGCCAAGATCATCGGCATTGCCGCCGGTCCCCCCAACAACATGAACGAGATCAAGACCGGCTCGGAGTTCGGCGTGTTCAAGGGCGGCCAGCAGATGGCGGCGCTGCTGGCGCTGATCACCGACATCCACGGCCTCGGCCTGCAGGCTGCGCAGGGCCTGCTCCTGACGACGTCGTTCTATTGGGACATGGACGACAAGACCCGCGAATGGTCGAAGCGGTATTTCGCCAAGATGAACAAGATGCCGTCGATGTGGCAGGCCGGGGTCTATTCCAGCGTGATGCACTATCTCAACGCCATCAAGGAAACCGGCACAGACGATCCGCTCAAGGTCGCCGCCAAAATGCGCGAGAAGCCGATCGAAGATTTCTTCGCCCGCAACGGCCGCTTGCGCGAGGACAATCTGATGGTGCACGACCTCTGGCTGGTGCAGGTAAAGACGCCGGAGGAGAGCAAATATCCGTGGGACTATTACAAGATCCTCACGACCATTTCCGGCGACAAGGCGTTCGGGCCGCCGGACCCGGCGTGCCCGCTCCTGAAGAAGTGAGATTGGCGAGTGGCGAATAGGGAGTAGCGAATGGACCAACTCCATTCGCTACTCACCACTCGCCATTCGCTATTTCACCACGCCGATCTCGCGAAAATACGTCATCACGCCCGGATGGATCAGCTCCGGCTTCGGCGCTGCCGCGACCGTGTTCGCGGCCGTCGTCTCGCAGGCCTGCGCAAGCCTCTTGCAGAACGTCGCCTCGACGCCGTGCAGCGTCTTGGCGAGGCGATAGGCGACATCGTCAGGCAGATCCTCGCGCGTCAGCACAAAACTCCACGAGCCGAGCGAGGCGATCGGCTCCGTTTGCTTCGGATAGCTATTGGCCGGCACGATGAGCGGCTTGAGGAACGCATGCTTGGCGCGGATGCGCGCGATCTCGTCCAGCTCAGGCGCAATGAAGCGCGCGCCTGATGCGCTCGATGCCACCGCGGCAAAGCCGGGCCAGCCGATGCCGGCGCCCCACAGCGCGGCGACGCGGCCGTCTTCGACCATCGCGGGGCCATCGCCGGCGCGGTCGAGATAGATCGCCTTGAAATCCTCGTCCTGCTTCAGGCCGAGTCCGTCAAGCACATAGCGCGCCAGGATCGGGAGGCCCGAGCCTTTGGCGCCGAAGGCCACGGGCTGTCCGACGAGATCGTGAATCGTCTTGTAGGGACTGTCCGCCCGCACCACGAACATGCCAGGGTTGGAATAGATCGCGGTGAGAATCTTCAGCGCTACCTTCGCACGGCCAATGCCGGCGAAGGCCTCATAGGCCGGCTCGCCTGCGACCAGCGCAAGATCAAGCTCGCCCTTCTCCAAAAGCGGAATGTTCTCGCTGCTGCCCTTGGTGTTGCGCGGGACGACGGAAATTTGCGGGTCGGCTGCGTTCATCACCTCTGCGAAGGCGTTGCCATAGAGTGGAAAGCCGCCGCCGGGCGTCGCGGTGCCCAAGCTGATCGTCGTGGTCGAAATGGCCGTGCCTCCGGTCTGGGCAGCAGCGGGGCCAAGGAGCAGCGCCGCACTGATGAGGATGAACGTTGCGAATCTCATGGTCGCTCCCGCGGACCTGCGTCAACACCGACTTGCGACGATGTAGGCAGCAGCCGGATTTTGTGAAAGCATGTCGCCCAAAGACAATAAAGCAATGGGAGGCGTCATGTTGCGAATTTTGCGTAATGGTGTTTTCGGGCTCGTGGTTCTTGCTACGCTTTTCGGCGCCACGCCGCGCGCCTGCGCTGCGTATCCCGACCGTCCCGTGCACTGGCTGATCGGCTTTTCCGCCGGCGGCCCGGTCGACATCGTGGCGCGGATCATGGCGCAGTGGCTGTCGGACCGCCTCGGCCAGCAATTCATCGTCGAGAACCGGACCGGCTCCGGCGGCAACATCGCGGCCGCCGCCGCGATCAATTCGCCGCCGGACGGCTACACGCTGCTGTTCGTCGCCCCCAACAATGCGATCTCGACCTCGCTCTACAAGAAGCTGCCGTTCGACTTCCTGCGCGACACCGTGCCGGTCGCCAGCATCATGCAGCTCACCAACATGCTGGTCGTCTCCAACGCGTTTCCGGCGAAGACGGTTCAGGAGTTCATCGACTATTGCAAGGCCAATCCCGGCAAGGTCTCCTTTGCCTCCTCCGGCAACGGCACCTCGGTGCACATGTCGGCCGAGCTGTTCAAGGTGATGACCAAATGCGACATGGTGCACGTGCCCTATCGCGGCTCGGCGATCGCCTTCCCCGACATCATCTCCAACAAGGTGCAGCTGATCTTCGACAACCTGCCCTCCGCGCTGGAGCAGGCCAAAGGCGGCAATGTCCGCGCGTTAGGGGTGACCTCGCCGCAGCGCTGGCCGAGCGTTCCCGACGTGCCCGCGATCGCCGAGACCGTGCCGGGCTTCGAAGCGGTCGGCTTCTACGGCATCTCCGCGCCGAAGGGCACCCCGACCGAGGTGATCGAGATCCTCAACAAAGCAGTGGGCGAAGCGCTGAACGACCCGAAGCTGGTGGCACGGCTGGCGGAGACCGGCGGCATCCCCAAGCCGATGACGCCGGCCGAGTTCGGCAAGCTGGTCGCGGACGAGACCGAGAAGTGGCGGAAGGTGGTGGAGTTCGCCGGCGTGTCGGTGGATTAGGGCCCCACGGCGGGCGCTGTTCCTCGCCGGCAAGACGTTCGGGGGACCGGCGGGCCCCCTCACAACAAAAGTGCGAAAACAACCCCATGCACAGTAGAAGACGTGAGCAATTTCAGCGGGTTACGGAAGCGGAAAGCCAGCCGCCGGCACATGACCGCAGAGCCGTTTGACTCGTCGAGGCTGGGCAAGAACTCGGGCATTTTCGTTGGTCGGTGTACGCTTTGTTCATGACGAATCGCACATTCAAGACCGGCGAGAGCCGCGACCAGGC
>NZ_JADPKL010000144.1:0-72473 GCF_023073935.1 Bradyrhizobium sp. 147
AACTCGCTTTCCACGGCATCTACACCTCCCGCAGAACAAAAGCGGAAAGTGTAACCCGTCTGTCCGGTACGAAATGTCACCTATGTCTCGGGCCGCTCACAACAGCTTGGACGTTTCATTCCGACACGTCGCGCTTCATCGACGACGATCGGCGCTTGTCCCGTGCTTTCGGCAAGACGGCCACACGTGGTCAGTGAAAACGATCGCAATGGTCTGAGCAGTGGCGCGCCCCTGCTGGCATGGTCGATGACCTGAGCCTGGCTCAGGCTCTTCGCTGGTTGAGATACCGAAGCGCGAGCCTGATGAAATTGTGCACCACCATTGACGTCTCGTCCGCCCTGAACACCAGAAACACGTCGGCTGTGGGCGGCGAGGGCCTGATCGGGCGGAATACGATGTCCGTGGTTGTGAACCGCTCAATCGACTGCGGCACGAGTGCCACACCAAAACCTGCGGCAATCAGACTTGGGATCGACTGGGCATCGACGACTTGCTGGGAAACCTTTGGGAGAAAGCCGGCGTCGACACAGCACTTCTGCACGTAGCGGGCGAAATCGGAGCTGTCCGGATCTAGGACGACGTGATCCTCGGAGGCGAGATCGCCGAGGGCGATGCGTCTGCGTTGCGCCAGCCGATGGCTGCGGGGCAGGGCCAGAACGACCTCTTCGCGCCACGCCAGCTTGCTGGTCAGGTCGCGCTCGGCGGGAACACCGCGAATGAGACAGATGTTGGTGGCACGGCTGAGGAGCGCGGCGATTTGCAGCGACGGCGCCTGCTCATGCACCGTCATCTTGACCAATGGCGCAACCTTCCGATAGGCCGCGAGCAGCTCGGCGAGACGACCGCGCAGGATGGAGCCGGTCGCCCCGACATCCAGCGTTCCGACCAAGCCGGCGCCGATCGACCGAACCTCGTCTTCCGTGGCTTTGACCTGCTGCAGGATCGCGCGCCCCCGCACCAGCATGGCTTCGCCGGCCTGCGTCAACTCGACCCTGCGGCTGGTCCTGTAGAGGAGCTGGGTGCCGAGTTCGGCCTCGAGCGCCTGGATATGTTGGCTGAGCGGCGGCTGCGAGAGGTTCAGCCGTCGGGCGGCAAGGGTGAAGCTGCGCTCTTCGGCCACCGCGATGAAGTACCGGAGCTGGCGCAGATCCATAGTGAAACCCTATCAATCGTGTCGTTCTATATATTGGACTCGGCAGCGAGGCTGGTCAACGAATGACCGATGGAGACCTCGCGCGTGCTGCCGCGACCGAACGGCTCCATCCGCGGCGACTTCACGTCGCCGCCAACGCTAAGAGTGGCGAAGGCTAAAGGCCGATTAAGCCAGACAAATGGAAGCCCAGGGAGCGAGGAAAGCCATGCCCAAGATTTTCAAGTCACTCTTCTTCCAAGTGGTCGTTGCACTCGCGGCCGGCATCGCTCTCGGCATGGCCTATCCGGACACTGCATTGCAGATGAAGCCGCTGGGCGACGGCTTTATCAAACTCATCAAGATGCTGGTGCCCGTCATCGTGTTTTGCGTGGTGGTGCAGGGAATATCGGCGGCCGGCGACCTTTCAAAGGTTGGAAGGGTGGGCATCCGCTCGCTTCTCTATTTCGAGATCGTCACCACCATCGCCTTGGTGTTCGGCATCGCGCTTGCTTACTATTTCCAGCCCGGCGCCGGAATGAACATCGATCCAAGGACGCTGGACGCCAAGGCGCTTAGCGGGTTCAGCCAGACCGCCGCTCAGGTCGCCGGCGGGGGCGTCTCCGAATTCCTGATGAAGCTCATCCCGTCGACCATCGTCGGAGCCTTCAGCTCCGGGGATGTTCTGCAGGTCCTGATCGTCTCGATCATGTTTGGTTGTGCCATGTCGTTGTGCGGCGAGCGCGCGAGGCCAGTCGTCGATTTCGTCGAGCGGGTGAACGAGATCATCTTCAAGATGATGAACTTCGTCGTCCGGCTCGCCCCGCTCGGCGTCTTCGGTGCGATCGCCTTCACTGTCGGCAAATATGGCATCGGTTCACTGAAGCAGCTCGGGGGGCTTGTTGCCCTGTTCTATCTGGCGGTGTTCTTCTTCGTGGTCGTCGTGCTCGGAACGATCATGCGGCTCTCGGGCTTCAGCCTGTTCAAGTTGCTGGTCTATCTGCGTGAAGAGCTGATGATCGTTCTCGGCACGGCCGCAGGCGACAGCGTGCTTCCGCAGACCATGCGCAAGCTCGAACAGCTCGGGATCAAGCGGTCGACGGTCGGTTTGGTCATTCCGACAGGGTACTCATTCAATCTGGATGCCTTCTCGATCTACTTGACCTTGGCGGCGGTCTTCATTGCACAGGCGACGAACACACCGCTCGCCACGGGCGATCTCCTGGCGATCCTCGGCGTCGCGTTGCTCACCTCCAAGGGAGCTCATGGCGTCCCGGGCTCGGCCATTGTCGTCCTCGCGGCGACGCTGGCAGCCATTCCGGCCATCCCGGCGATCGGACTGGTGCTGATCTTGTCGGTGGACTGGTTCATCGGAATCGCCCGCGCGCTCGGCAATTATGTCGGAAACTGCGTTGCCACGGTGGTCGTCGCCTCGTGGGAGGGGGACCTCGATCGCGCGAAGGCGCATCGCATTCTCGATGGTGAGATCGTTCCTTCAAGCGAGAACGTGCAAATCGATCCGGCCGGCCCGAACGCTCCCGTCGCGGGCCTGCAGACGCTTTGAACGCAGAGGCATGTGGTTGATATGGCAAAACTCTCGGTCGAGCCCTTGACGAGGCAAGCCTTCGCTCCGTTCGGAGAGGTCGTCGAAACGGAAGGGTTAACGCCCCTGTCGATCAACCAGGGATATGCCGTGCGCTACAACGACCTCGCCAATATCGATGTCGGTGCGGACGGCGGACAAATCAACTTCAGCTGGTTTGTCGCCTCTGCGCGGCCCGCGCCGATCGTAATTCGCTTGATGGAGCGCCATCCACTTGGAAGCCAGCTATTCATGCCCCTGAACGGAGGAAACTGGCTGGTCGTCGTTTGCACCGACCCACACACAGCCTCGAGTTATCGGGCGTTCGCTGCCAATGGCAACCAAGGCGTGAACTATGCCCGAAACTGCTGGCACCACCCGCTTCTGGTGGTCAAGGACGCAAGCTCGTTCCTTGTCGTCGATCGAAAGGGGGGTGGTAACAATCTCGAAGAATATTGGCTGGACGAGACGATGCAACTCGATCCCAAGACGGCCGCAAGCTGACCCCCCGTAACGTCCACGAGGCTCGATGATGTCATCGCAAACCTATCACATCCCGCAAGGGGGCCTTCCGCCCCAGACGGATCTTCTAAGTGGCCGGGCGGTCTTTACCAACGCCTACGCGGTCATCCCCAACGGCGTGCAGCGCGACATCGTCGTCAGCCACCTGCCGCACTGGGAGGACACGCGCGTCTGGGTGCTGGCGCGACCGCTCTCCGGATTCGCGGAGACGTTCTCCCATTATCTTATGGAGATCGCGCGGGATGGAGGAAGCGAAGTTCCCGAACCCGACAAAGACGCCGAGGGCGCGTTGTTCGTCGTGGGCGGCAGGTTGCTCCTCAAATTGGCGGACGAGGAGCATGAGCTCAGGCCCGGCGGCTTCGCCTATCTGCCACCCGGCTGCGCCTGGAGCATTCGCAACCGGGGCCAGAGCCCGGCGCAGCTTCACTGGATCCGCAAGCTGTATCAGCGCGTGCCCGGATTGGCGGAGCCCGAGGCGATTGTGACCCATGCAGACTCGGTTGAACCGGTACCGATGCCGGGCACTGAGGGAAGGTGGGCGACCACGCGCTTCATCGATCCGGCCGACATGCGGCATGACATGCACATCAATATCGTCACGTTCGAGCCGGGTGCGACGATCCCCTTTGCAGAGACGCACGTCATGGAGCACGGATTGTATGTCCTCGAGGGCAAGGCCGTGTACCGCCTTAATCGGGACTGGGTCGAAGTCGAGGCCGGAGACTATATGTGGCTGCGCGCCTTCTGCCCGCAGGCGTGCTACGCAGGAGGCCCCGGTCGGTTTCGCTATCTGCTTTACAAGGATGTCAACCGGCACATGAATCTGCGGCAGGGAGCTCCGCTGATTTAACCTTGAGTAACGTCGGTTTTGGGCAAGCCGGCTTTGGCTAGAACCGACGATCCGGGCCGGGCCGCAGACTTCCCACTCGGCGCGACGCCGAATATGTGGGCGCGCCCGGGCGATCAATCCGCTCAGGAACCATCGCCGCAAGCACGAGTTTCCCGGTCGGGCGGGGCGAAGGTCACACGAGGCCGACCGTGCAAGACGACATGCGTGTGCGCTCCACGGCGCAGATCGCGGGCCATCCCATTCATCCGATGCTGGTGCCGATCCCGATCGCGTGCTTCATCGGGGCGCTGCTGACCGACATCGCCTATGTCGCGAGCGCCGAGGTCATGTGGGCGAATTTTTCCGCCTGGCTTCTGCTCTTCGGCGTCATCTTCGGCGTGCTCGCGGCCATTGCAGGCCTCACTGATTTCCTCGGCAACCGACTGGTGCGGGCGCAGCCGCCGGCGTGGCCGCATCTGATCGGCAACGCTGTGGCGCTGATCCTTGCGATCTTCAATACGATGATTCACATGCGCGATGCCTGGACCTCGGTGTGGCCCACCGGGCTCGCTCTTTCGGTGATTACCGTGCTGATCCTGCCCGTCACCGGCTGGCTCGGCTGGGCCATGGTGTATCGCCACGGCGTCGGAGTTGCACGATGATGGCAAAGCTCACCCGCGCGCTGCTGTGCTCTTCGTTGCTGTGTCTGGCCGGCTGCAATGACGGCAATGGCGATCCCAAGGCGCAAATCGGCCCCAATCCGACGCTGCCGGATATCCAGCAATATCTGCTGCCGCCGGTCCACATCGCCCGCATCGTCGGCTGGAAGAAGGACGAGACACCGACCGTTGCGCAGGGCTTGCAGGCCAAGGCGTTCGCAACCGGGTTGCAGCATCCGCGATCCCTCTATGTGCTGCCCAATGGCGACGTGCTGGTGGTGGAGTCCAAGGCGCCGAAGGGCGCCTCGATCAAGCGCCCCAAGGAAATCGTGATGGGATATGTCGAGTCCTGGGCGACCTCGGGCGGCGGCGACAGCGGGCCGGGTAACCGCATCACGCTCCTGCGCGACAGCAATGGCGACGGCGTGCCTGACACCCAAAGCGTCTTCCTCGACCATCTCAACTCGCCGTTCGGCGTCGCGCTGGTTGGCAACGATCTCTATGTCGCCAACACCGACGCGATCGTGAAATATCCCTACACCGAGGGCGACACGAAGATCACCGCACCCGGCACGGTGCTGACGCCGCTGCCAGGCGGGCCGATCAATCATCATTGGACCAAGAGCCTGGTCGCTAGCCCCGACGGCTCAAAGCTCTATGCCGGCGTCGGCTCCAACAGCAACATCACCGAGAACGGCATGGAGGCCGAGCACAATCGCGCCGCCATCCTCGAGGTCGATCGTGCCAGTGGCCGCTGGCGCCTCTTCGCAAGCGGCCTGCGCAATCCGAACGGCCTCAGCTTCGAGCCACAGACCGGCGCATTGTGGACAGTGGTGAACGAGCGCGACGAGATCGGTCCCGATCTCGTGCCCGACTACATGACGTCCGTCAGGGACGGCGGCTTCTACGGCTGGCCTTACAGCTATTGGGGCCAGCACGTCGATCCCCGCGTCAAGCCGGAGCGGCCGGACCTCGTCGCTAAGGCGATCGTGCCGGACTATGCCCTGAGCTCGCATGTCGCCCCGCTGGGGATGGCTTTCTCCGCCGGCACCAGCCTGCCGGCCGCCTATCGCAACGGCGCTTTCGTCGGGGAGCACGGCAGTTGGAACCGGCAGGTGCTGAACGGCTACAAGGTCGTGTTCGTGCCTTTTGCGGACGGCAAGCCGAGCGGACCGGCGCAGGACGTTGTCACCGGCTTCCTCAACAGCGACAATCACGCGCGTGGACGCCCCGTTGGCGTTGCCATCGACAAGACCGGCGCGCTGCTGGTCGCCGACGACAGCGGCAACACCGTGTGGCGGGTGACGGCGGCGCATCCGCAGCTGACGCAACGTTAGGCGCGCCCGCGCGTTATCGGGCAGACGATCTCTGAACGCAAAGCCGGGAGTTTGGACAATGGGTCTTGCTCAATACGCCGTCGTGCCGGTGCAGGACGAATGGGGCGTGCTGCACGACGGGGACGTCAAGAGCCGATACGCTACCAAGGAAGCTGCATTCGAGTCGGCGGTTGCCGCGGCATCCTTGGCCCTTCGTGAGGGACATGAAGTCCATGTCAGCGTGCCCGGCCGTGACGCAGGCGAGACCGCGCTCGGTGTCTAGGGGCCGCGGAATAGCATCTAGAGGAGGCCACGATGACCAAGCCTCGTGAGCAGAATGGCGTCGAGCCGCCGCTGTCCGAAGACGACATCCAGCGCGATCAGCTCGGCCCGCGCGGCGTCCCGGATGCGCCAGACCCCGCCAAAATGACCCCGCAGCGCGAAAAGAAGACGCCGAAGCATATCGCGCCGGGCCACACGTCCTGACACGGGCGTGCTCTGCGGCTGGCGCCGCGGTGCCATTCGGAACCGATATTCCCGCAAGCTGAGTCTACCGGTAAAACGGGCTTGCTGGCGCGATCCGCGCCCGGCGGGCAGGCGATATCGGGAATGCGGTTCTTGAAGTCTGACAGCAGGCTAATCGGCGTCCTGCTGGTGCTCGCGATCACGCAGCTGGTCGGGTGGGGCACGATCGGGCTTCCCGCCATTGTCGGGCGCGATCTTGCAGCCGATCTGGGCATGAGCCTGCCGGCGGTATTCGCGGGGACATCCGTTCTTTACGTCGCGATGGGACTGTGCGCCCCCTGGCTCGCCAAGTCCTTTGCGCGGCATGGCGCGCGGCCGATCATGATGATCGGCACGGTCGTGACCGCGCCGGGCTTCGTGCTGCTGTCGCTGGCGCGCGAGCCGATGCTCTATTTCACGGCCTGGATCGTGCTCGGCATCGCCGGCAGCGCGACCTTGTCGACCGGCGCCTATATCATGCTGAACGAGGTCGCCGGTAGGCAGGCCAAGAGCGCGATCGGCGCGCTCATGCTGGTGACGGGACTGTCCAACAGCATCTTCTGGCCGGCCACCTCGTTCCTGAGCAGTCACCTCGGCTGGCGTGGAACATGCCTCGTCTATGCAGCCACGACGCTCCTCGTTTCGCTTCCGCTCTATGCGTTCGCGGCTCCGCGTCGGAGAGGCGCGGATAGCGATGGCGGTGCGCCGGCCGAACCTGTAGAGCCTGCAATTGCGCGGAGCACGTTCCGTCTCGTCGTTGCCGCGATCACCCTCAATGCCTTCGTCAATTTCGGCGTTTCCGCCATTCTCATCGAGCTGCTCCGCGCGGAGGGGCTGGCGCCAGCACAGGCCATTGCCTTTGGCTCGATGCTCGGTGTGATCCAGGTCAGCGCGCGCGGACTGGACTTCCTTGGAGGCGGGCGATGGGACGGCATCACGACCGGCCTCGTCGCAGGCACGGCATTGCCCGTGGCGATGCTGCTCCTGATGATCAGCGAGGGTACGACCTGGGCGGTCGCGGTCTTCATCCTGCTCTATGGCGCCGGCAGCGGCGCGATGGCGGTGGCGCGCGCGACCATCCCGCTGGTGTTCTACGATCAGGCCGAGTTCGCCAAGGCGATGTCGATGATCGCGCTGCCGCTCAATCTCGCCTCCGCAATCTCGCCGCCGCTCCTCGTCGGATTGCTCACGGAGTTTGGCAGCCGCGCTGCGCTCGGTCTCACCTTCGTCTGCTCCTGCGCAACCGTGCTGATCCTGGTCCTGCTCGGGCGGCGGCGGCCGCGAACCGCTGCTGCAGCCCTGACCTAAGACAATCTTCGCGGCGCGGAATTCGACATCAGGCCGATCCTGCTGCCGGGCGGGGATGGCCGTATGCCGCCAGTGCAGTGCTCGACGCCCGAAAATGGTGTATCCGCGGGGTGCGCGGCCAGAGCTCTCGAGCCGCCGCGCCAAGATCCCAGTTCCCCGGAGGAAATCGACATGTCGGCTTTGCCGCTTTCAGGCATCAAGATCCTTGACCTTACCCGCGTGCTCGCGGGGCCGCTGTCGGCGCAGATGCTGGGAGACCTCGGTGCGGAGGTCATCAAGATCGAGCGGCCGGGCACCGGCGACGACGCGCGCGCCTTCGGCCCGCCTTACCTGACCGATCCCGAGGGCAAGGCGAACAACAACAACTCGTTCTACCTCTGCGCCAACCGCAACAAGAAATCGGTCACCGTCAACATCGCCAAGCCCGAGGGGCAGGCGATCATCCGCGAGCTCGCCAAGGACGTCGACGTCTTCATGGAGAATTACAAGGTCGGCGATCTCAAGCGCTACGGCCTCGACTATGAATCGATCAAGGCGATCAATCCCGGCATCATCTATTGCTCGGTGACCGGCTTCGGCCAGACCGGCCCATACGCGCCGCGCGCCGGCTACGACGCGATTTTGCAGGCGATGGGCGGGTTGATGAGCGTCACCGGCCATATCGATGGCGAGCCGGGCGAGGGCCCGATGAAGGTCGGTCCTTCCATCGTCGACTACATGACCGGCATGAATTCATCGATCGGGATTCTCTCCGCGCTCTACCACCGTGACGCCAATGGCGGGGCGGGACAGCACATCGACGTCTGCCTGTTCGATACCGTCATCGCATCCCTGTCGCACTGGCTCCAGATCTACCTCGTCAACGGCAAGACCCCGCCGCGCCGCGGCACCTGGGGCAATGGCGGCATGCCGGCCGGCGTGTTCCGCTGCACCGATGGCGAGCTGATGCTGGTGGTCGGCAATGACGGCCAGTTCCAGCGCACCTGCGCCGTGCTCGGCGCGTCCGAGCTCGCCAGCGATCCGCGCTTCATCAAGAACAACGACCGCGTCGTGCACGGCAAGGAGATCATGGCGATCTTCGCCGGCCTGTTCCTGAAAAAGCCGGTAGCCTATTGGCTGGAAAAGCTGGAGCAGGCCGGCGTGCCCTCAGGGCCGATCAACAATTTCGAGCAGGTGTTTTCCGATCCGCACGTCCAGTCGCGCGGCATGCGGGTGAAGGTCAATCATCCCTTCGAGCCCGATCTGTCGCTGGTTCGCAACGCGCTCACTTTGTCGGAGACGCCGATCAACGACTATCGCGCGCCGCCGCTCTTGGGCGAGCATACTGAGGAGGTGCTCGCCGGCAAGCTCGGCTATGGTGCAGGCAGGATCGAGGAGCTGAAGCAGCACGGGATCATTTAGCGGTCGCTTCGCTCTGTCCGCGAGCCCAACTCGCATCGAGCAAGCCGGCGCGAGCCGGCTTGCGTGAAGCTTGTGCGCAATCCCCAGATAATCCCGATCCGTAGTCGCACAGGCTTTCGCTTCGCGCCCGATTCTGATCCGATCTTCCCACTTCAGCTCGGGAGGGAAACGAATGTCCTACACGATCGGGTTCCAGGCCAAGAACCAGAAGGGTATTCTGGCGACCGAGGCGGCCACCGCCAATCAGGCCGTCGCCATCATTGCCGCGCTGCGGCAAAGTTCCGATGAGATCAAGTTCATCCGTTCGCCCCAAGAAGGTGAGATGGGCATCGAGATGCTGCTGCTGCTGGCCAAGGAAGAGGCCGAGGAGATGCCGCAGCGGGCGTAACCCCCTGCACACGAAATTCCGACGTCTCCCGCAGCGGGAAGTGAGGCCGTATCGGCCCTGAGCGAGCCTGTTTGATCAGCGCGCGTTGCGTGCCAGCGCCGGCGCCGGCGCCTTCGTCTCGCTCCGGCCCGCCGTCAGCGCCATCGTCGCGACGCGGACGACGCGCGCGACCACGTCCTCGACGTTATCGAGGTCGCATTTGCCCTCCGACAGCTTCGTCAGCCGCTCGCTCTCACGGATGGTGTGGTGCGCCATGGCGAGCGCGAAGTTCAGGCCCCAATAGATATCGACCTCGCTGCGGTCGGGCAGGGACCTGCGCATCGCGCCGGCAAATTTGCGCAAATGGTCGATCTCGCGGTTCTTGATGCGGCGAATCGGCGGCACGGACTCGATCGAGGCGCGGATCATGAAGCGCGCCGCGGTCGAGCGCTGGTTCTCGGGGCCGAGGCAGCCGCGCAGGGTGGGTCCGACCAGCGCGCGCAAGATGACCTCAATCGGTGCGCAGCCGCCGCCCTGTTCTTCCGCCGCCTTCAATTCGCGCAGGCGCTCGCGATTGGTCGCGATCGAGCGCGAGACGAACAATTCCGCGATCAATTCATCCTTCGAGCCGAAATGATAGTTCACCGCGGCCAGATTCACATTGGCCGCCGCGACGATGTCGCGCAGCGTCACGTCGCCGAAGCCGCGATCGGCATAGAGCCGTTCGGCGGCGGCGAGAATGGCAGACCTCGTATGATCGCTGGCCATGGGTGCCCTGGATGAGGGGAGTTGCAATTCAAACAGTTGTATGAAACTATCGTTTGAAGGTCGGAATTGTCAATCCGCAATCGGGACTCGTTCGCAACTCGCGATTCCGTTCCGAACGGCCGCAAGGCGCGCGCATTCGCGCTTGCGGGCGGCGCGCGGCGGCAGGACAGTTCGGCGCCAGAGAAATTGTTCAAAAAGCAAAACGAGGAGCGTCCCATGGATTTCGATCTGTCGCCCAAGCAGAAGGAATGGCTCGACCGCGTGCGGTCTTTCATGACCAAGCACGTGCGCCCGGCGGTGCCGGTCTACGACCAGCAGGACAAGAGCGGCGACCGCTGGAAGGTGATTCCGATTCTGGAAGACCTCAAGAAGAAGGCCAGGGCGGAAGGCCTGTGGAACATGTTCATGCCGCCGTCCGAGCACGAGGACGACGAATTCCGCGGCGCGGGACTGACCAATCTCGAATACGCGCTGCTGTCGGAAGAGATGGGCCGCATCACCTGGGCTTCGGAAGTATTCAACTGCTCGGCGCCCGACACCGGCAACATGGAAGTCTTCATCCGCTACGGCACCAAGGAGCAGAAGCGCAAATGGCTGCGCCCGCTGATGGACGGCGAGATCCGCTCCGCCTTCCTGATGACGGAACCGGCGGTGGCCTCGTCGGACGCCACCAACATCGAGACCCGCATCGAGAAGGACGGTGATTACTACGTCATCAACGGCCGCAAATGGTGGTCGTCCGGCGTCGGCGATCCCCGCTGCAAGATCGCGATCCTGATGGGCAAGACCGATTTCAAGGCGGCCAAGCACCAGCAGCAGTCGCAGATCCTGGTTCCGCTCGACACGCCCGGCATCAAGGTCGAGAAGATGCTGCCCGTGTTCGGCTTCGACGATGCGCCGCACGGCCATGCTCAGGTGCTGCTCGAGAACGTGAGGGTGCCGAAGGAGAACATCCTGTTAGGGGAAGGCCGCGGTTTCGAGATCGCGCAGGGCCGGCTCGGCCCTGGCCGCATCCATCACTGCATGCGCACGATCGGCAAGGCCGAGGAGGCGCTGGAGAAGATGGTGAAGCGGCTCGCCTCGCGCACCGCCTTCGGCAAGAAGATCGTCGAGCACTCGGTGTGGGAGCAGCGCATTGGCGAGGCCCGCACCAATATCGAGATGACGCGTCTTCTGTGCCTCAAGGCGGCCGACATGATGGACAAGGTCGGCAACAAGACTGCGCAGGCCGAGATCGCCATGATCAAGGTCGCAGCTCCCAATATGGCGCTGAAGATCATCGACGAGGCGATCCAGGCCTTTGGCGGCGCGGGCGTGTCGGACGAGGCCGGCCTTGCCAAGGACTACGCCCACATTCGCACGCTGAGGCTCGCCGACGGTCCGGACGAGGTGCACAATCGCGCCATTGCCAGACTTGAACTTCGGAAGTATGCAAACTCTCCAAGTCACTAAAATTAAGCGGGAGAGCCGGACGGCGCTCCCGACTTGAAGAAACGACAGGGCATGATCCGCGTCGGATGACCGCTTGACGCAAGTGCGTCAGTGGTTACCGATTAGGATCATGCTCGACCTGAAATGGTCGGGACTGAAGAGGGAGCGTCACCGTGGCTGACGGCGTCAGGAAAGACGAGGAGTTCTCGGGCACCAAGCCAGTCGAGGAGCGGCATCGTTTCGACGAGCTGCGGCTCGAGGCCTGGATGCGCGACAACGTCGAAGGCTATGAGGGCCCGCTGGTCGTGCTCCAGTTCAAGGGCGGCCAGTCCAACCCGACCTACCGGCTCGACACGCCGAACCGTTCCTATGTGATGCGTCGAAAGCCATTCGGCAAATTGCTGCCTTCGGCGCACGCCGTCGATCGCGAATACCGCGTGATTGCAGCGCTTGGAAAGCAAGGCTTTCCGGTCGCACGCGCCTATGCGCTGTGCCAGGACGATAGCGTCATCGGCGCTGCCTTCTACATCATGTCGATGGAAGAGGGCCGCGTGTTCTGGGATCCAACGCTGCCGAGCCAGAATGCCGATGTGCGCCGAAAGATCTTCACCAGCAAGATCGAGACGCTGGCGAAGCTCCACATGTTCGATCCGGTTGCGATCGGCCTCGGCGACTTCGGTAAGCCCGGCAATTATTTCGCGCGCCAGATCGACCGCTGGACCAAGCAGTACCGCGCCTCCGAAACCCAGCACATTCCTGAGTTCGAGAAGGTGGCCGAATGGCTGCCCAAGACCGTGCCGGAGCAGGCGCGCGTCTCCATCGTCCACGGCGACTATCGCCTCGACAACATGATTTTCCACGCGACGGAACCGCGGGTGCAGGCGGTGCTGGACTGGGAGCTGTCGACGCTCGGCGATCCCATGGCCGACTTCACCTATCTGTTGATGCAGTGGATCATGCCGGGCCTCGAGGGCGTCGACCTCAAGGCGCTCAACATCCCGAGCCTGGAAGAGGCCGCGCAAATCTACTGCAACGTGACCAAGATGAGCGTGCCGGACCTCAACTGGTACTTCTCCTACAATCTGTTCCGCCTCGCTGGTATCACGCAGGGTATCGCCGGCCGTATCCGCGACGGCACCGCCGCCAACGCCAAGGCGCTGGAGTCGGCCAAGCGCACCGTGCCGCTGTCAAAGGCCTCATGGGACTACGCGCAGAAGGCGGGCGCGGTATAGGAAGGGCGAAGGCGCGGCCGCTGGCCGCGCTTTTTTGTTTGCGTCGCCGTCCCCAAACACGCGATGTCAGTGCCCGCGAAGGCGGGCAATCAAGTATTCCAGAGGCAGCACCGCCTGGACCGAGATGTCGCGGCGTACTGGATGCCGAGCACGGCTTGATGGTTGGCCAGATCGAGGCCGGCTGCTTGTGCCGGTGGACTATTCGCCGTCGCAAAGCCTGCTAGGTTAATCCGCCCCGTGGAGCCCGTGCATGATCGATCTGACCACCCTGCTCACCTACATCATCATCGTGCTCGGCTTTGTGTTCATCCCTGGACCAGCCACGCTCCTCACCATGGCGCGCGCGGCCAGTTCCGGAACGAAGGTTGGCATTGCGACAGGGGCGGGGATCGCTGCGGGAGACATCGTCCACACAACGATGGCGATCGTCGGCCTCTCGGCGATCATCGCTACGTCGGCACTCTTGTTCAGCATCGTCAAATATGCGGGGGCAGCCTTCCTCATTTACCTCGGCATTCGCGCGATGCTGGAAAAGGCTCCACTGGGAATCAGCGCCCGGACCTTGGCGATCACTGCGGGTCAAGCGTTCCGACAGGCGATCCTGGCGGAGGTGCTGAATCCGAAGACCGCGCTGTTCTTTCTCGCCTTCCTGCCGCAGTTCGTCCGGTCGGACAACGGGCCGGTCGTGCTTCAGCTTGGAATTCTGGGAGCCATATTCGTGTTGCTCGGCCTCGTCAGCACCGTCGTATTCGCCGTCGGTGCGGGACGTCTTGGCAACCTCGTTCGCCGCCACCCGGCCATTGTCAGGTGGCAAGGCAAGTTGGTCGGCGCAGTTTACTGCGCCGTCGGTGTGCGGCTGGCCTTGCAGGAGCGCTGATGTTGTAGGGCCCGGTGAGCGAAGCAATAGCCGGGACGGCGGTCTCGCATCTCGCTTCGCTCATGCCGGCGGTTCCGTATGCTAGCGCTCTACTCCCTCACACAATGCGCAATCAGCCTCTCCACGAACGCCGCGCACTTCTCCAGCTCCGCCATCTCGACGAACTCGTCCGGCGTATGCGCCTGCGCGATCGATCCCGGGCCGATCACCACCGAGGGAATATCGGCCATGCTGGCGAACAGGCTCGCCTCGGTGCCGAACGCGACCTTGGCGTGGTCGTTGCGCCCTGCAAGGCTCTTGGCCAGCGTGACGATGGCCGCGTCGGCGGCCGTGTCGAGCGCGGGATAGTCGAGGATTTCCTCGAAATCGATGCCGCACTCCGGATGCTGTTTGTTCATCAGGGGCTCGAGCTCGGCCTTGGCCCAGGCGACGATCGCATCGGTCACCTCTTTGGACTCGGTGATGCCGATGCCGCGGCATTCGAAATCCACCGTGCAAGTATCCGGCACGATGTTCAGCGCGGCGCCGCCATGCACGATGCTGGTGAGCAGCGTCGAGTGCGGAACGTCGTAAAGGCTGTCCGTTGATCGCGCGGCCGCGAGTTTTACCGCGCGACGACGGATTTCGGTGATCAGTTCTGCGGCATATTCGATCGCGTTGACGCCGTCGGGCGCGATCGAGGAATGGCGGGCGAGGCCGCGAAACGTGGCGCGGACACCGTGCTTGCCTTTGTGGCCGATGATGACCTTCATCTCGGTCGGCTCGCCGACAAAGCAGCCGAGCGGTTTTACGCGTTTCTTCGCCACCTCGCGCAGCATCGGCCGCACGCCGACGCAGCCGATCTCCTCGTCATAGGAGATCGCCAGATGAATCGGCGTCTTGAGCTTCGCCTCCACGATCTCCGGCACCATCGCGAGGCACACCGCGACAAAGCCCTTCATGTCGGTGGTGCCGCGGCCGTAGAGCCTGCCGTCACGCTCGACGAGCTTGAACGGATCGTGGCTCCAGTCCTGGCCGACCACGGGCACGACATCGGTGTGGCCCGACAGCACCAGGCCGGGACGGTCCTCCGGTCCAATGGTGACCCACAGCGAGGCTTTCTCGCCGGTCTCATCGACGATGCGCTCGCCCTTGATGCCGAACGCGGCGAGATAGCTTTCGATATGGGTGATCAGAGGCAGGTTGGTGCGGTCGCTGACGGTGTCGAAAGCAACGAGGTCGGCGAGCAGCTTGCGGATGCGGTCGGGTCTTGAGCTTGGCATTTTCAGGATCTTGTCAGGAGATTGCGGAAGCCGAGGCAGCTTGCAGGAACATACCAGCGCGGCGGCGGGATGGGCAAATGCACCCACAGCTGTCATTCCGGGCTCGCGACTTCGTCGCCCCGGAATGACGAGGGGAAGGCTACAAGGCCTTGTGTTGCGTGATGGGCAAAACACGCCAGCGCTGGGTCAACGTGCGCCATCCAAAATATTCCGCTTTACCGAAATTCGGAAATCGCGTATGTGTCGCGGCAACCCGGCCCAAGCAAGAGGGGCGTATCGCGATCGTCACGACACGCGGGCCGGGCGGCGGTGGACGCAGGTTACATCGGCGCGAAGAACTTCGCAGGGCGGAGAGCCGTGAGCGAAGAGCTTCGCGCACTCGACCGGTGTGATCGGCGTACGGCGAAATCGTGTGGTCCTGGCGCCCGGGGTCTGTGCGCCAAGTCTTGCGGTGATGTGAGCGGCCCAACCGGACCGCGGCATCAGTCATCGGCAAGGCGACGGGGGCAATAGTGCATCGCTCCCCGAGGAGAGCGCGACATAAGCCGTTCCAACCATCCGCGCAGGGAAGGCCGGGTGTCTCCGGTTGCCCTGTTGTCCGCTATGCATGAAGCACACGCAACCTGCTCTTGGCATGGCGGTCCATGGGAGCCAACCGGCTCCCGGTCTTCCCTGCGCCCTCTTTCAATTATGAGGGCAAGGCACCGAAGCAAAGCTCGGGCGAACAAGCCGCGAGGATGCGAAGGTGTGTCTGCAATGAAGACGCGGGCTAAGGAGTAGCACTCTCACTCCCAACTTGGTCATTGCGAGCGCAGCGAAGCAATCCAAAAATGTATCCGCGGAAAGATTCTGGATTGCTTCGCGGAGCCTGTCACCGGACCGCGCTTCGCGCGGACCCGTTGGCTCGCAAAGACGACGTTGAGCCAGCTGTGCGCAAAAACTCCGGGTTCTTGTTAAACCGGCTTGCCCGTATACGGCATCGATGCCGTCAGGCCGCCGTCGACCGGGAATGCCTGACCATTCACGTACGAGGCCTCGTCGCTGGCCAAAAACAGTCCCATCGCCGCGAGCTCGTGCGGCTGGCCGGGACGCTTGAGCGGGTTGAGCTGGCCGATCTTGTCTTGAGTGCCGCGCTCCTTGGCGCGGTCGAAGATCGGTTTGGTCATGCCGGTCTCGATCAGGCCAGGGCACACCGCGTTGATGCGCACGCCGGTGCCGGTGAGCGAATAGGCTGTGGTCTGCACCAGGCTGATCACGCCCGCCTTGCTCGCCGCATAGGGATGTCCGCTGGCGCCGGCCTTGAGGCCGGCGACGGACGCCGTCAGCACGATCGCGCCGGACTGCTGCTTGACCATGTGCGGCATCGCGTATTTCACGGCGAGGAAGGGCCCGATGAGGTTGACGCGCAAAATCTCCTGCCAGTGCTCCACCGTCTGCTCGGCGAGCGGGATGAGCCCGCCCGAGACGCCGGCATTGGCCCAGATCACGTCGAGCCGGCCGTGCGCCTTCACCGCCTTGTCGATCATCGCGACGACGTCCGTCTCGGAGCCGGCATCCGCGATCATGGCTTCCGCGATGCCGCCGGCCTTCTTGACCTCCTCGACGGTCTCCTTCACCGCTTCGGTGCGATCGACGGCGATGAGCTTTGCGCCTTCCCTGGTGAAAAGCAGCGCAGCGGCGCGGCCGATGCCGCTGCCGGCGCCGGTGATGATGACGGATTTGCCTTGCAAGCGGCCCATGCGCTTCTCCCTTTGGCTCGCACGCGGCCCTTGCCGCGCGACGGAATTTCAAACAACATTTCAAACGGCAAAGTGTCTTGAGACACGTTCGCTACTGACGTACAGCGACATAACGCGGGATGGAAGGGTTTCGATGGCAGGCGCAGACAGGCCGAATGTGGTCACGACACGGTGGTGGTGGGTCCGGCACGCGCCGGTGCGCAATGACGGCGGCAACATCTACGGCCAGTCCGACATCGCCTGCGACATCAGCGACACCTATGTATTCAACGCTGTTGCCAAGGTGCTGCCACGCAACGCAGTCTGGTATTCGAGCAATCTAATGCGCACACATCAGACGGCCGCGGCGATCTGGGCAACAGGCTTTCCACGGCCTGCGTCGATGAAATGGGAAGCGGATCTCGCCGAGCAGAATCTCGGCCGTTGGCAGGGCATGAACCGCGCCGAGTTCATCGCGAGCCGCCCCGTCGGCGCCAGCTGGTTCGCCGACATCAATGAGCCTGCGCCCGGCGGCGAAAGTTTCATGGACCTCTATAATCGCACGCGACGCACCATCGAACGGATCAATGTGGAAGCGGCCGGGCAGGACATCATCGCGGTCGCGCATGGTGGCACCATCAAGGCGGCCGTCGGCCTTGCGCTCGGCGGCTTGCCGGAGCAGGGACTCGCATTCGATATCGACAATTGCTCGGTGACGCGGCTCGATCATTTCGCAAGCCCCGAGCGCACGGTCTGGCGGTTGCCGATGGTGAACCAGCAGCCGTGGATCGCCGATGCTGCGCACGCAGCGATGCACCAGCCTGCGGGACCGGAAGTCAAGAAGCTTGCGTGAGCCGTTGTCCCGCCGCGCGCCTGCGGCGTAAGGTTCAAAGCCAAGTCAAATCATACTCTCGGAGAGAAACATGACCTTGTTCGACATGAAGGGGAAAGTTGCCGTCATCACCGGCTCGACCCGCGGCATCGGGCTCGCGATCGCCGAGCGCATGGCCGAGCACGGCGCCAAGGTGGTGATCTCCTCGCGCAAGGCCGACGTTTGCGAGCAGGTGGCCAATAGCATCAACGATAGATTCGGCAAGGGCACCGCGGTCGCGATCGCCGCCAACATCTCCTCAAAAGAGAATCTGCAAAACCTCGTCGACGAGAGCAACCGCGCTTTCGGCAAGATCGACGTGCTGGTCTGCAACGCGGCGTCGAACCCGTACTACGGTCCGCTCGCCGGCATCTCCGACGATCAGTTCAGAAAAATCCTCGACAACAATATCGTCGCCAACAATTGGCTGATCTCGATGGTGGTGCCGCAGATGATCGAGCGCAAGGACGGCTCGATCATCATCGTCTCGTCAATCGGCGGCCTCAAGGGCTCGACCATCCTCGGTGCCTACGCGATCTCGAAAGCCGCCGACATGCAGCTCGCGCGCAATCTCGCCTGCGAATACGGCAAGCACAATATCCGCGTGAACTGCATCGCGCCCGGCCTGATCAAGACCGATTTTGCGAAAGCGCTTTGGGACAATCCGGAGAATCTGAAAGCCTCGACCTCGCGCTCGCCTCTCTTGCGCATCGGCATGCCCGACGAGATCGCGGGCGCGGCGGTGTTCCTGGGCTCTGCGGCCGGCGACTTCATGACCGGGCAGACCATGGTGATCGACGGCGGCGCGACGATCAGTTGAAGCTTTGGCGTCATCCCGGGGCACGCGAAGCGTGAACCCGGGATCTCGAGATTCTCAAGGTGCGCAATTGCGCACCATAGTTCGATGCTTTGCATCGAACCCGGAATGACCCTTCGGGTCACTCCACCGCCGCGTAAACCAGATCCCGCACCAGCGTGCGCGTATAGTCGCGTTGGCCTGGGCCTTGGCTCATGAACACCGCGAACAGATCCTCCTTCGGATCGATCCAGAAGAACGTGCCCGCAATGCCGCTCCAGAAATACTGGCCTATGCTGCCGGGGAAGGGCGCAATGCCGGCCTCACGGCGCACGGCAAAGCCGAGACCGAAGCCGTGGCCGGGCGACAGCAGCGTGCCATTTGTTGCAACATGCGGCCCGAGATGATCGGACGCCATCAGCTCCAGCGTCTTGCGGCCGATGATCCTGTTGCCGTCGAGCGTGCCGCCGTTGCGCAGCATCAGGCAGAAGCGGGCATAATCCATCGTGGTCGAGACCAGCCCGCCGCCACCGGACTGCATCACCGGCTGCTCGAGCATGTTGAAGAGCGCGACCTTGTCGCCGGTCCAGGGATCGGCCGCGAACGGTTCGGCGAGGCGGCCGGCATTGGTCTCGGACGTCGCAAAGCCGGTCTCGGCCATCTGCAAGGGCGCGAGGACGCGTTCGGCAAGGTACGCGCCGAGCGATTTGCCGCTGACGACTTCGATGATGCGGCCGAGGATGTCGGTGGAGCGGCTGTAGTTGAACTCGTCGCCGGGATGGCAGATCAACGGAAAGCTCGCCACCAGCGCGGCGTGCTCGGCATTGGTGATCTTGCGGCTGCGGACGCGGGACTCCTGGTAGAGCTTGTGCACGGGGCCGTCGCCCTGGTGCTCGTAGGTCAGGCCCGAGGTGTGACGGAGCAGGTCCTGCACCGTCATCGGCCGCCTCGGCGGAACCAGGTCGAGCCGGCCGCCGCTGACCACGCCGACCTTTTGCTCGGCGAACTCCGGAATGAACTTGGCGACCGCGTCGCTGAGAAGGAGATGGCCATCCTCGATCAGCGCCATGATAGCGACCGAGACAATCGGCTTGGTCATCGAGAAGATCCGGAAGATCGAATCGCGCGCCATCGGCGCCGCACCCGCCGGGCTCTGCCGTCCTAGCGCCTCGAACCAGCCGATTTCGCCGCGGCGGGCCACCAGCACGGTGACGCCGGGAACGGTTCCCTTGTCGATCTCGCGCTTGAATGCGTCCGACATGGCCCGGAGGCGGGGACGCGACAGCCCGAGCGTCTCGGGGCGGGCTTCCGGCAGAGGCGGGGTCTGCGGCGCGATCGTGGCGTGTTGGGCGGCTGTGGCGGTCATGGGCGCTCCCGGTTGCTCTTGATTATCTGGAATGGACTGTGGCCCCAAAACCCCGGCACAAACAAGCGAAGCCGGCGCGGTTCACCCTTGCAAACCGGCCGTCCCCTGTGCTTGAAAGCGGCCCTGATCCTAAGGCGACGCGGGGTCTGTAGGAGTGTAGCTCAATTGGTAGAGCACCGGTCTCCAAAACCGGGGGTCGCAGGTTCGAGCCCTGCCACTCCTGCCAGCAAAATCAATTAGGCGGCTCGATCCGCTCGCTTGCGGCGCAAGCCGTCCCCATATCTTGACCTTTGGCCCCATCCGCAGTATTTACCCCGCACTCGCAGCCGGCCCGTTAGACGCGGATTTCCGGCGCGGCTTTGAATCCCCGAACAATCGAGCCCGGTTTCCGGCTCATCCTTCAGACGAGGGCTGGGCCAAAGGCGGCTGTTCGGATCCCTTTGAAATCAGTAGCCGTCTTGCGACGGACGTTGGACATCAAACGATGGCAGTCAGCCCGTTCAAGTTCTTGCAGGAAGTGCGCTCGGAGACCGCCAAGGTCACCTGGCCGACCCGTCGTGAGACCACGATCACCACCATCATGGTGTTCGTCATGGTCGCCGTGGCCTCGGTCTTCTTCTTCGCCGCAGACCAGATCATCCGTTACCTCATCACCTTCCTTCTGGGCATCCACTGATGGCAACAGCAACCGCTCAAGTGTCCGACAAGCGCTGGTACATCGTCCACGCCTATTCGAACTTCGAGAAGAAGGTCGCCGAATCGATCCGCGAGCAGGCCAAGCAGCGCGGGCTCGAGGAGCTGTTCGAGCTGGTACTGGTGCCGACCGAGAAGGTCACGGAAGTGCGCCGCGGCCGCAAGATCGACGCCGAGCGCAAGTTCTTCCCCGGCTATGTGCTGGTGAAGATGAAGCTGACCGACGAGGCGTTCCATCTGATCAAGAACACGCCGAAGGTGACGGGATTCCTCGGCGCCGAGAACAAGCCGATGCCGATCTCGGAAGCCGAGGCTATGCGCATCCTGCATCAGGTGCAGGAGGGCGTGGAACGGCCGAAGGCGTCGGTCTCGTTCGAAATCGGCGAGAACGTGCGCGTTGCCGACGGCCCGTTCGCCTCGTTCTCGGGTGTGGTCGAGGAAATCGACGAGGCGCGCTCGCGCGTGAAGGTCGCGGTGTCGATCTTCGGCCGCGCCACGCCGGTCGAACTGGAATTCGGTCAGGTCGAGAAGGTCTGACCGGGTAGGCGTGAGACTTCGGTCTTGCGCAGCAAGAGGCCGTGGGAGGGAGAGGGCGGTTGCCAGCCGCATCCGACCCAGACCACGAACCTGAAACCGCCGGCGGATATGCCGGCACAACAGGAGTGATACATGGCAAAGAAAGTGACCGGATACCTGAAGCTTCAGGTCCCGGCCGGTGCGGCGAATCCTTCGCCCCCGATCGGTCCCGCGCTCGGTCAGCGCGGTCTCAACATCATGGAGTTCTGCAAGGCGTTCAACGCGCAGACCCAGAAGGAAGAGAAGAACACCCCAATCCCGGTGGTCATTACCATCTATGCGGACCGTTCCTTCACTTTCGAGATGAAGACGCCGCCGATGTCCTACTTCCTCAAGCAGGCCGCCAAGATCCAGTCCGGCTCGAAGGCGCCGGGCCGTGACAAGGCGGGCAAGGTGACCAAGGCGCAGGTGCGCGAGATCGCCGAGAAGAAGATGAAGGACTTGAATTGCGACAGCATCGAATCGGCCATGAAGATGGTCGAGGGCTCCGCCCGTTCGATGGGTCTGGAAGTTGCGGGGTAAGCGGTCATGGCAATCGGAAAGCGTTTGAACAAAGCCCGCGAAGGTATTGACCGCGAAAAGCTTTACCCGCTCGCGGACGCCATCAAGATGGTCAAGGAACGCGCCAAGGCGAAGTTCGACGAGACCATCGAGGTCGCGATCAATCTCGGCGTCGATCCGCGTCACGCCGACCAGATGGTTCGCGGCGTCGTGACCCTGCCGAACGGCACCGGCCGTACGCTCCGCGTCGGCGTGTTCGCCCGTGGCGCCAAGGCCGACGAGGCCAAGGCGGCGGGTGCTGACGTCGTCGGCGCCGAGGACCTGGTCGAGAAGGTGCAGAACGGCTCGATCGATTTCGACCGCTGCATTGCAACCCCCGACATGATGCCGCTGGTCGGCCGCCTCGGTAAGGTGCTCGGCCCGCGCGGCCTGATGCCGAACCCGAAGATCGGCACCGTGACCATGGATGTCACCGGCGCGGTGAAGGGTGCCAAGGGTGGCTCGGTCGAGTTCCGTGTGGAGAAGGCCGGCATCCTGCAGGCCGGCGTCGGCAAGGCGTCGTTCTCCGAGGAGAAGCTGGTTGAGAACATCAAGGCCCTGGCAGACGCCGTCTCCAAGGCGAAGCCGGCCGGCTCCAAGGGCACCTACATCCAGCGCGTTGCGGTGTCCTCGACGATGGGCCCCGGCGTGAAGGTCGAGCCGGGCACCATCCTCGGCTAGGGCTTGCCTCGGCTGAGATTTGCAAAATCCATGAGGGGCGGAATTGGGCAACCGATTCCGCCCCTCGTCGTTTGTGACCGCGTTCACGGGAAACAAGAACAATGGCTGACAAGGTCCTGATCTACTCCCGCTTTCCCAAGACGATGATGGTGCGTTTCGCCGAGCGCTTCGAACTGCTCGACACTGGCGGCAAGCCCGCGCGCGAGGTGTTTTCGGCTGACGAGCTCGGCGGCATCCGCGCGGTACTGACGGCAGGCGGCACCCCGCTGGGAGCGGAGGCGATGGACCTGTTTCCCAAGCTCGGTGCGATTGTCTGCTACGGCACCGGCTATGACGGCGTCGACTTGGAGGCGGCCGCCGCGCGCAAGGTTGCGGTCGGCCACAGTCCGGGCGCCAACGCAGCTTCGGTCGCCGATATTGCGATGACCCTGATGCTGGCGACGACGAGGCGGATCCTGGTTGCCGACCAATATGTCCGCAGCGGCGATTGGGCGGCGTCAAAACCCTCGCCGATGATGCGGCCACAGACGGGCATGCCCGGCCGCCGCATCGGCGTCTACGGCATGGGTGAGATCGGCCGCAAGATCGCGGCGCGCTGCGCCGCTTTCGAGAGCGAAGTCGGCTATTTCAGCCGCACCAAATACGATTTGCCATATCAATATTTCCCGTCACTGGAAGAACTCGCCGACTGGTGCAGCGTGCTGATGATTGCGGTCCGGGCCGGAGCCGAGACCCAGCACGTCGTCAGCGCCGACATCCTGAGGCGCCTTGGCGCGGACGGGTATGTCGTCAATATCTCCCGCGGCTCGGTCATCGACGAGAAGGCCCTGGTCGCGGCGCTGACGGACAAGACCATCGCCGGCGCCGGCCTCGACGTCTATGAGAGGGAACCGCACGCGCCCGACGCGCTGACCGCGCTGCCCAATGTGGTGCTCGCCCCTCATCTCGGCGGCCATACCCTCGAATCGCACGTCGCCATGCAGAATTGCGTGCTGGCCAACCTGACCGCATTTTTCGATGGCAGGCCGCTGCCCTATGAGGTCAAAAAGGCCTGAAGCGATCCTTCTCTGCCCTAATTGGTCAAACGCTTGCGGCAACGGATTGGAACTGGTGTGAATTTTGCTCTTGGCAAGCCGGCTCCGAGCGGTTAAAGAGCCGCTTCCGGACGTGCCGACCTCGGCTGGCGCGTTCGTGCTCGCATTCCGAAAACCCGACACGACAGGAGATCATTCCTTTCCAGGACGTCCGTAAGGATTTTCCGGACAAGGAAAGAGAGCCCTTCATTTGGTGGAATGCGGACAGAGGTCGGACGGTTCGCCGGCTGACCTTGTCCTGTCCAAGACTGCAGGCGCCCGCGGGGAATTTCGATTTCTCAACGGCTTAATCGCATGGCCTGCATAGACGGGTGAAGACCGGATTTCACTTCGCGCCCCAGCTTCAAACTGGTTTCGCGAAACGGGGTCTGGTTCGGACCTCGACACGCCGTGGGCCTCATGGGCTCCCGGAGGGCAGGCTTTGAATTGTCGTCTTGCCCGGCGTGTCCGATGGGTTTGGCCCGGAGGTTCAGGTTTGGGCGGGAGGATGGGTGCAACCCGGCGGTCCCGCTTCTCGCGATGACCGCCAACCGGAGAGAGCTTGCTGTGGAACGAGCGGCAAAAAAGGAAGCGGTCGAACAGCTCAACGAGGTCTTCAAGACCACGAGCGTCGCGATCGTTGCTCAATATTCCGGCCTCACCGTTGCCCAGATGCAGAAGCTGCGCACGCAGATGAAGCAGGCTGGCGCCTCGGTGAAGGTCTCGAAGAACCGTCTCGCCAAAATTGCTCTTGAAGGCACTGACGTCGTTGCCATCGGCCCCATGCTGAAGGGGCCGACCGTGATCGCGACTTCCAACGATCCGGTAGCGGCGCCAAAGGTCGCCATCGAATTCGCCAAGGCGAACGAAAAGTTCGTCATCGTCGGCGGCTCGATGGGCAAGACCGTCCTGAATGTCGACGGGGTGAAGGCGCTTGCCTCGCTGCCGTCGCTTGACGAACTGCGCGGCAAGATCGTCGGCCTCATCGTGGCCCCGGCGACCAAGCTCGCTCAGCTCGCCAACGCGCCCGCGGGCAAGCTCGCGCGCGTCATCCAGGCTCATGCCTCAAAGGGCGAAGCGGCCTGACGCCCTTCGCAAAACTCAAACCCGAACCAGACTTACACGTAAGGAAACTGAACAATGGCTGACTTGCAGAAGATCGTTGACGACCTCTCGAGCCTCACCGTGCTCGAAGCTGCCGAACTCGCGAAGCTCCTCGAAGAGAAGTGGGGTGTTTCGGCTGCCGCGGCTGTCGCCGTGGCTGGCCCGGCCGCTGGCGGCGCCGCTGCCGCTCCGGCGGAAGAGAAGACCGAGTTCACGGTCGTTCTCGCCAGCGCTGGCGACAAGAAGATCGAGGTCATCAAGGAAGTCCGCGCCATCACCGGTCTCGGCCTGAAGGAAGCAAAGGACCTCGTCGAGGGTGCTCCGAAGCCGCTGAAGGAAGGCGTGAACAAGGAAGAAGCCGAGAAGATCAAGGCGCAGATCGAGAAGGCTGGCGCCAAGGTCGAGCTCAAGTAAGCGCAGCTTGCTGGTGAGGTCCCGGGCGAGCATCAGCGCGACCCGGGGTCTTGGTCCGCTCCTCATCAAAGGGGTGAGCCGGATGCAAAAGGCGTGCGACGGAACGTCCCGACGCAGGCCGAACACGAAAAAGTGTGGGGATTTGAGGGTTTACCCCTCGAATCTCCACTATTGTCGCCCCATATCGGGTCGGCAGCACGAAAGCGCGGTGGGCAGGGACGGATTTCCCTGTAAGCCGTTGGGAGAGCAGGCTATTTCGGGCTTTTGCAGTCCGTGAAGACAATCGTTGTGACGGGCGGGCGCGCTTCTGCGCCCCGCGCGTCGTTTTGCGTTTTGAAGGTCTGAAGAACAGATTCAGGACATTCCCGCCTGAACTGAGCTTCTGGCCCCCAAGACGGGTTCGAAAAAATTCAACCCGGGAGCGGCGGCAGCCGCGTTCCGGACGGCGCGCCCAAGCGGGCGACGAAATGAGAGGCCACGATGGCGCAGCAGACATTCACCGGTCGCAAACGCGTTCGCAAGTTCTTCGGACACATCAAGGAAGTCGCCGAGATGCCGAACCTCATCGAGGTTCAGAAGGCGTCGTATGACCAGTTCCTGATGGTCGACGAACCGCCGGGCGGCCGTCTTGACGAGGGTCTGCAGGCGGTGTTCCGCTCGGTCTTTCCGATCTCCGACTTCTCGGGCACCTCGATGCTGGAATTCGTCCGCTACGAGTTCGAGCAGCCGAAATACGACGTCGACGAGTGCCGCCAGCGCGGCATGACCTTCGCGGCTCCGCTCAAGGTAACGCTGCGCCTCATCGTATTCGATATCGACGAGGAAACCGGCGCGAAGTCGGTGAAGGACATCAAGGAGCAGGACGTCTACATGGGCGACATCCCGCTCATGACGATGAACGGCACCTTCATCGTCAACGGCACCGAGCGCGTCATCGTCTCGCAGATGCACCGTTCGCCCGGCGTGTTCTTCGACCACGACAAGGGCAAGACCCATTCCTCGGGCAAGCTGCTGTTCGCCGCCCGCGTGATCCCGTACCGCGGCTCCTGGCTCGACATCGAGTTCGACGCCAAGGACATCGTCTATGCGCGTATCGACCGTCGCCGCAAGATTCCGGTGACGTCGCTGATGTTCGCGCTCGGCCTCGACGGCGAGGCGATCCTGTCCACGTTCTACAAGAAGATCCTCTACAAGCGGACCAAGGAAGGCTGGCGCGTTCCGTTCGACGCCAATCGCTTCCGCGGCTACTCGACCGTCAACGATCTGGTCGACGCCGATACCGGCAAGGTCGTGCTCGAGGCCGGCAAGAAGCTCACCGTCCGTGCCGCCCGCCAGCTCCAAGAGAAGGGGCTGAAGGCGCTGCGCATGGCCGATGAGGAACTGGTCGGCAACTACGTCGCCGAAGACCTCGTCAATCCGAAGACGGGCGAGATCCACGCTGAAGCCGGCGAGGAAATCACCGACAAGCTGATGAAGGCGCTCAACGAGCAGGGCTACAAGGAGCTGCCGCTGCTCGACATCGACCACGTCAATGTCGGCCCCTACATTCGCAACACGCTCTCGGCCGACAAGAACATGACGCGTGAGGACGCGCTGTTCGACATCTACCGTGTCATGCGTCCGGGCGAGCCGCCGACGCTGGAATCGGCGCAGGCCATGTTCCAGTCGCTGTTCTTCGACGCCGAGCGCTACGACCTCTCCGCGGTCGGCCGCGTCAAGATGAACATGCGCCTCGACCTCGATGCGCCCGATACTCAGCGTACCCTGCGCAAGGAAGACATCCTCTCCGTCATCAAGACGCTGGTGGATTTGCGCGACGGCAAGGGCGAGATCGACGACATCGACCATCTCGGCAACCGCCGCGTGCGTTCGGTCGGCGAGCTCATGGAGAACCAGTACCGCATCGGCCTCCTGCGCATGGAGCGCGCGATCAAGGAGCGCATGTCCTCGGTCGACATCGACACGGTGATGCCGCAGGACCTGATCAACGCCAAGCCGGCGGCCGCCGCCGTGCGCGAGTTCTTCGGCTCCTCGCAGCTCTCGCAGTTCATGGACCAGACCAACCCGCTCAGCGAGATCACCCACAAGCGACGCCTGTCGGCGCTCGGACCGGGCGGTCTGACCCGCGAGCGTGCCGGCTTCGAGGTGCGCGACGTGCATCCGACGCATTACGGCCGCATCTGCCCGATCGAGACGCCGGAAGGCCCGAACATCGGCCTGATCAACTCGCTCGCGACCTTCGCGCGCGTGAACAAGTACGGCTTCGTCGAGACGCCGTACCGCAAGGTCAAGGACGGCCGAGTCACCGACGAGGTCGTGTACCTCTCGGCGATGGAGGAGGGCCGCTACACGGTCGCGCAGGCCAACGTGCCGCTCGACCCGAAGGGCCGTTTCACCGAAGACCTCGTGGTCTGTCGTCACGCCGGCGAAGTCTTGCCGGTGACGCCCGACAAGGTCGACTACATGGACGTGTCGCCGAAGCAGCTCGTTTCGGTGGCCGCGGCGCTGATCCCGTTCCTCGAGAACGACGACGCCAACCGCGCGCTGATGGGCTCGAACATGCAGCGCCAGGCGGTGCCGCTGGTTCGCGCCGAGGCGCCGTTCGTCGGCACCGGCATGGAAGGCGTGGTTGCGCGTGACTCGGGTGCCGCGATCGCGGCGCGCCGTTCGGGCGTGATCGACCAGATCGACGCGACCCGCGTCGTCATCCGCGCCACCGAAGATCTCGATCCGACCAAGTCGGGCGTCGATATCTACCGGCTGATGAAGTATCAGCGCTCCAACCAGTCGACCTGCATCAACCAGCGTCCGCTGGTGAAGG
Organism: Bradyrhizobium sp. 147; assembly: GCF_023073935.1. Lineage (NCBI taxonomy): Bacteria > Pseudomonadati > Pseudomonadota > Alphaproteobacteria > Hyphomicrobiales > Nitrobacteraceae > Bradyrhizobium > Bradyrhizobium sp. 147. The sequence continues at coordinate 27,841 of NZ_JADPKL010000144.1, forward strand.
TCGGCGACGTCGTCAAGAAGGGCGACATCATCGCCGACGGTCCCTCGACCGATCTCGGCGAGCTCGCTCTGGGGCGCAACGTGCTGGTCGCGTTCATGCCGTGGAACGGCTACAACTTCGAAGACTCGATCCTGCTCTCCGAACGGATCGTGAAGGAAGACGTCTTCACCTCGATCCACATCGAGGAGTTCGAGGTGATGGCCCGCGACACCAAGCTCGGGCCCGAGGAAATCACCCGCGACATTCCGAACGTCTCGGAAGAAGCGCTGAAGAACCTCGACGAAGCCGGTATCGTCTACATTGGTGCGGAAGTGCGCGCCGGCGACATCCTGGTGGGCAAGATCACGCCGAAGGGTGAAAGCCCGATGACGCCGGAAGAGAAGCTCCTGCGCGCCATCTTCGGCGAGAAGGCTTCCGACGTTCGCGACACCTCGCTGCGCGTTCCTCCGGGCGTGCAGGGCACCATCGTCGAAGTGCGCGTGTTCAACCGTCACGGCGTCGACAAGGACGAGCGTGCGCTGGCGATCGAGCGGGAAGAGATCGAGCGTCTGGCCAAGGACCGCGACGACGAGCAGGCGATCCTCGACCGCAACGTCTACAACCGTCTTGCCGAGCTGCTCGAAGGGCGGCAGGGCATCGCCGGTCCGAAGGGCTTCAAGAAGGACACCAAGATCACCCGTGCGGTGCTCGAGGAGTACCCGAAGTCGCAGTGGTGGCTGTTCGCTTCGCCGAACGACAAGCTGATGGCCGAGATCGAGGCCATGCGGAAGCAGTACGACGAGTCGAAGAAGGGGCTGGAACAGCGCTTCCTCGACAAGGTCGAGAAGCTTCAGCGCGGCGACGAATTGCCGCCCGGCGTGATGAAGATGGTCAAGGTGTTCGTCGCGGTGAAGCGCAAGATCCAGCCCGGCGACAAGATGGCCGGTCGCCACGGCAACAAGGGCGTGGTGTCCAAGATCGTGCCGATCGAGGACATGCCGTTCCTCGAAGACGGCACGCATGCCGACATCGTGCTCAATCCGCTGGGCGTGCCCTCGCGCATGAACGTCGGACAGATTCTCGAGACCCATCTCGGCTGGGCCTGTGCCGGCCTCGGCAAGCGGATCGGCCAGACGGTCGATGCTTACCTGTCGAAGCAGGACATCAAGCCGCTGAAGGAAACCTTGAAGAAGGTCTATGGCGAGGACGAGACGATCAAGTCGCTCAACGACAGCGAACTGATCGAGCTCGGCCACAATCTGAGCCGCGGCGTGCCGATTGCGACGCCGGTGTTCGACGGCGCCAAGGAAGCCGACATCGAGGAGATGCTGAAGCTCGCCGGTCTCGACGCTTCGGGGCAGTCGACCGTCTATGACGGCCGTACCGGCGATCCGTTCGATCGCAAGGTGACGGTCGGCTACATCTACATGCTCAAGCTGCACCATCTCGTCGACGACAAGATCCACGCGCGTTCGATCGGTCCGTACTCGCTCGTCACCCAGCAGCCACTGGGCGGCAAGGCGCAGTTCGGCGGCCAGCGCTTCGGCGAAATGGAGGTGTGGGCGCTCGAGGCTTACGGCGCGGCGTACACGCTCCAGGAGATGCTGACGGTGAAGTCGGACGACGTCGCCGGCCGCACCAAAGTGTACGAGGCGATCGTGCGCGGCGACGACACGTTCGAGGCCGGTATTCCGGAATCGTTCAACGTGCTGGTCAAGGAAATGCGCTCGCTCGGCCTCAACGTCGACCTGCACAACTCCAAGATGGGACCGGCGCCGACGTCGGAAGCGGCCGAGTAATTCGACCTGTCGTGCCCGGCCTTCGCGGCCGGGCATTGGCGCCCCGCCTGAGGCCTTGAGGGCAGGGCGCCCCGCTAAGTGATTTTCGAATTTGCGGCCGGAGGCGACCGGCACGCGAGGAGAAGACGATGAACCAAGAAATTATGAATCTCTTCAACCCGACGACGCCGGCTCAGGTCTTCGACCAGATCCGGATCTCGATCGCGTCTCCAGAGAAGATTCTGTCCTGGTCCTACGGCGAGATCAAGAAGCCGGAGACCATTAACTACCGTACCTTCAAGCCCGAGCGCGATGGCCTGTTCTGCGCCCGAATCTTCGGGCCGATCAAGGATTACGAGTGCTTGTGCGGCAAGTACAAGCGCATGAAGTACAAGGGCATCATCTGCGAGAAGTGCTCGGTCGAGGTGACGCTGTCGCGCGTCCGGCGCGAGCGCATGGGCCATATCGAGCTCGCAGCCCCCGTCGCCCATATCTGGTTCCTGAAGTCGCTGCCCTCGCGCATCGGCCTCCTGCTGGACATGACGCTGAAGGATCTCGAGCGGATCCTCTACTTCGAATATTACGTCGTGCTGGAGCCGGGCCTCACCGCGCTGAAGGACCGTCAGCTCTTGTCGGAAGACGAGTATCTGAAGGCGCAGGACGAGTACGGCCAGGATTCCTTCACCGCCATGATCGGCGCGGAAGCGATCCGCGAGCTGCTCAAGGGCATGGACCTCGAGAAGCTCGAGGCCTCGTTGCGCCTCGAGATGCAGGAGACCGACTCCGACATCAAGCACAAGAAGCTCGCCAAGCGCCTGAAGATCGTGGAAGCGTTCCGCCATTCCGGCAACAAGCCGGAATGGATGATCATGACCGTGGTCCCGGTGATCCCGCCGGACCTGCGTCCGCTGGTGCCGCTGGACGGCGGCCGCTTTGCGACCTCGGACCTCAACGACCTCTACCGCCGCGTCATCAACCGCAACAACCGCTTGAAGCGGCTGATGGAGCTGCGCGCGCCCGACATCATCATCCGCAACGAGAAGCGCATGCTTCAGGAAGCGGTCGATGCGCTGTTCGACAACGGCCGCCGCGGCCGCGTCATCACCGGCGCCAACAAGCGCCCGCTGAAGTCGCTCGCCGACATGCTCAAGGGCAAGCAGGGTCGCTTCCGTCAGAACCTGCTCGGCAAGCGCGTCGACTATTCGGGTCGTTCGGTGATCGTGGTCGGTCCCGAGCTGCGTCTGCATCAGTGCGGCCTGCCGAAGAAGATGGCGCTCGAGCTCTTCAAGCCGTTCATCTATTCGCGGCTCGACGCCAAGGGTCTGTCCACCACCGTGAAGCAGGCCAAGAAGCTGGTCGAGAAGGAGCGGCCCGAGGTCTGGGACATCCTGGACGAGGTGATCCGCGAGCATCCGGTGCTGCTCAACCGCGCACCGACGCTGCACCGCCTCGGCATCCAGGCGTTCGAGCCCGTGCTGATCGAGGGCAAGGCGATCCAGCTGCACCCGCTGGTCTGCTCCGCGTTCAACGCCGACTTCGACGGCGACCAGATGGCCGTGCACGTTCCGCTGTCGCTCGAAGCGCAGCTGGAAGCGCGCGTGCTGATGATGTCGACCAACAACATCCTGCATCCGGCGAACGGCCAGCCGATCATCGTGCCGTCGCAGGACATCGTGCTGGGTCTGTACTACGTCTCGATCATGCGCGAAGGCCTGCCCGGCGAGGGCAAGGTCTTCGGCGACATGGCCGAGCTCGAGCACGCGCTACACGCCAAGGTCATCCACCTCCACACCAAGATCAAGTATCGGTGGGAAGGCATGGACGAGACCGGCAAGGTCTCCAGGCGCTGGATCGAGACCACCGCCGGCCGCGTGATGCTGGGCAATCTGCTGCCGAAGAATCCGCGGATCTCGTACGAGATCATCAACAAGCTGATGACCAAGCGCGAGATCTCGGGCGTGATCGACCAGGTCTACCGTCATTGCGGCCAGAAGGAGACGGTGATCTTCTGCGACCGCATCATGGCGCTCGGCTTCTACAACGCGTTCAAGGCCGGCATCTCGTTCGGCAAGGACGACATGGTCGTGCCGCACGGCAAGTGGAAGATCGTCGATACTACCCGTACGCTGGCGAAGGATTTCGAGCAGCAGTACAACGACGGCCTGATCACTCATGGCGAGAAGTACAACAAGGTCGTCGACGCCTGGTCGAAGGCCACGGAAGAAATCGCCAAGGCGATGATGAAGGAGATCTCCGCCACCAAGAAGACGGCGAGCGGAGCCGACGCCGACATCAACTCGATCTACATGATGGCTCACTCCGGTGCCCGCGGTTCGCCGGCCCAGATGCGCCAGCTCGCCGGCATGCGCGGCCTGATGGCCAAGCCGTCGGGTGAGATCATCGAGACGCCGATCATCTCGAACTTCAAGGAAGGCCTCTCGGTGCTCGAGTACTTCAACTCGACCCACGGCGCCCGCAAGGGCCTCGCGGACACCGCGTTGAAGACCGCGAACTCCGGCTACCTGACCCGTCGTCTAGTCGACGTGGCGCAGGACTGCATCATCACGCAGAGCGACTGCGGCACCAAGCTCGGCATCAAGATGCGTGCCATCGTCGATGCCGGCACCGTGGTCGCCTCGCTCGGTTCGCGCATCCTCGGACGCACGGCCTGCGAAGACGTGCGTGACAGCTCGGGCAAGGTGATCATCAAGCGCGACACGCTGATGGAAGAGAGCCATCTGGATGCCATCCAGCAGGGTGGCGTGCAGGAGGTGAAGATCCGCTCGGCACTGACCTGCGAGCTCGTCAACGGCATCTGCGGTAAGTGCTACGGCCGCGATCTCGCCCGCGGCACGCCGGTCAACCACGGCGAAGCGGTCGGCGTCATCGCGGCGCAGTCCATCGGCGAGCCGGGCACCCAGCTCACCATGCGCACCTTCCACATTGGCGGTGCGGCGCAGCTCAACGAGCAGTCCTTCGTCGAAGCTAACTTCGACGGCAAGATCGTGATCAGGAACAAGGCCATCGCCCGCAACAGCGAAGGTCACCTGATCGCGATGGTGCGCAACATGGTGGTGGCGATCGTCGATGCCGACGGTACCGAGCGTGCGACGCACCGTATCCAGTACGGCTCGCGCCTGCACGTCGACGAGGGTGACAACGTCAAGCGCGGCCAGCGCATTGTCGAGTGGGATCCCTATACCCGTCCGCTCCTCACCGAGGTCGAGGGCACCATCGGCTTCGAGGATCTGGTCGAAGGACAGTCGATCTCGGAAACGCTGGACGAGGCCACCGGCATCGCCAAGCGCGTGGTCATCGACTGGCGTTCGACCCGCGGCGGTTCGGACCTGCGTCCGGCCATCGTGGTCAAGGGCAAGGACGGCAAGGTGCTCAAGCTCGCCCGTGGCGGCGATGCCCGCTACATGCTGTCGGTCGACGCCATTCTCTCGGTCGACATCGGAGCCAAGGTTCAGCCGGGCGACATCCTCGCCCGTATCTCGACCGAAAGCGCCAAGACGCGCGACATCACCGGCGGTCTGCCGCGGGTGGCGGAGCTGTTCGAGGCACGGCGTCCGAAGGATGCGGCGATCATCGCCGAGATCGCGGGCACCATCCGGTTCGGCCGCGACTACAAGAACAAGCGTCGCATCTCGATCGAGCCGATGGACAAGACCGAGGAGCCGCGCGAGTACCTGATCCCGAAAGGCAAGCACATCCACCTTCAGGACGGCGACGTCGTCGAAAAGGGCGACTTCATCGTGGAAGGCAACCCGGCGCCGCACGACATCCTGGCGATCAAGGGCATCGAGGAACTCGCGGCCTATCTGGTCAACGAGATCCAGGAGGTCTACCGGCTCCAGGGCGTGCTCATCAACGACAAGCACATCGAGGTGATTGTTCGCCAGATGCTCCAGAAGGTGGAAGTCACCGACCAGGGCGACACGGACATGATCTCGGGCGAGCAGGTCGACAAGATCGAGTTCGACGCGCTGAACGAGAAGGCCAGGGAAGAGGGCAAGAAGCCCGCCACGGGAACGCCGGTTCTGCTCGGCATCACCAAGGCGAGCCTCCAGACCCGCTCGTTCTTCTCGGCTGCCTCGTTCCAGGAGACCACCCGCGTCCTCACGGAAGCGGCGGTCAACGGCAAGATCGATCCGCTCGAGGGTCTCAAGGAGAACGTCATCGTCGGCCGGCTGATCCCGGCAGGCACCGGCGCCTCCATGGCCAAGATCCGCGAAGTCGCCATGAAGCGCGACAAGCTGATCCTCGACGAGCGCGAGAAGCAGGCGGCCGTCGTGTCGCCGGCCCCAGAAGCGGAGCCGATGGCGCTGCCGCCGGCGGAATGATGCTTCATCCGTAGGAATACCGAGGACAATGAAAAGGCCGGCTTTTGCCGGCCTTTTTGCTGCTTTCCCTGTTTATTGCGATGCGGGATCAGCTCTTGTTCATCTTTCCTTCAGCCGCAAAAGCGCTTCTGCTAGGAGAGCTTAGGCCGGTGGTCCCGTGTCGGGGGCAGGGCCGGAGACCACGGAACTCACATGCTTGATCTTGCAATCGTAGGCGGCGGCCCCGGCGGGCTGATGAGCGCTTGGTATCTGAAGCGCAAGCTCGGCGACCTCTGCCGCGTCACCATCTTCGAGGCATCCGATCGGCTCGGCGGCAAGATCGTCACGCGCAAATTCGATTCTGCGCCCGCGATGTACGAGGCCGGCGTGGCCGAGATCTACGACTACTCGATGACCGGCCCCGATCCGCTGCGCGAGCTGATCCAGCATTTCGGGCTGCAGACCATTCCGATGGATGCCGAGCAGGTGCAGTTCGGCGGCGAGCTCCTCAACGACGTCGCGGGCATGCGCCGTAAATTCGGCGCCAAGACCGCGGCCGCGATCGAAGCATTCCGCAAGCGCTGTACCGAGGTGATGTCGCCGATCGAATATTACGAGGGCGTCGGCGCGCACGACAACGAGAACCCCTGGGCCTACAAGACCGCCGAGCAGGTGCTCGACGAGGAGGTCGAGGACGAGACGGCAAAGCGTTTCTTCAAGGTCATGGCGCGCTCGGACATTGCGACCGAGAGCCACAACACCAACGGCCTCAATGCGCTCAAGAACTATCTGATGGACGTCGACGGCTATATCGGCCTCTATTCCATCCAGAACGGCAACGAGCAGCTGATCGAGTGCCTGCAGTCGGAAGTCAATGCCGACATTCAGCTCAACCACCGGGTGCTCACCGTCGGCAAGGCGCCGACCGGTCGCTACCAGCTCAAGATGATGAACGGCAGGGGGCCCGAGACGCGCGATTTCGATCTCGTGCTGATGTGCCTGCCGCATTCCTGGCTCGCCACCGTCGGCTGGGAAGGCGAGCAGCTGCGCAAGTCGATGGTCAAGCACGTCTCTTACTTCGACCGCCCCGCGCATTACCTGCGCGTCTCGATCCTGTTCGACGAGCCGTTCTGGGGCGAGAAGATTTCCGGCGCCTGGTTCATGTCGGAGGCCTTCGGCGGCTGCTGCGTCTACAACGAGGGCGCGCGCCATGACGTCGGCAAGCATGGCGTCTTGAACTGGCTCATTGCCGGCTCTGACGCGCTGGCCTTTGCCAATCTGTCGGACCAGGAGCTGATCGACGCGGCGCTGAAATCGCTGCCGGCATTCCTCGGCAACGCGCGTTCGCATTTCATGGAAGGCAAGATCCACCGCTGGCTGTCGTCGGTGAACGCGTTGCCGGGCGGTCTGCCGGTGCGCGACGTGATGACCAATCACCGGCCCGAGCCGAAGGAGCATCCCGGCATCGTCGTGGTCGGCGACTATCTGTTTGACTCGACGTTGAACGGTCTGCTCGACTCCTCGGATGCGGCGACCGACATCATTCTGACCGAGATGATGCGGCTGCGCCGCGAGCGCGCGCAGGAGGACAAGCCGCGCTCCGACAAGATCGACCGCGATTATTTCGAGAACTATCGCGGCCTCGGTCCCTATCACGAGGCGTGGCGCCACTTCACCGATCCCGATTATCTCACCAAGCTGGTCGGCATCGTCTGGGGCGAGGCGAAGGGCGCCAAGCTGCTGGTCGCGGGCTCCGCCAGCGGCGAGCTGGTCGGTGCACTGCGCGATCGCGGCATCGATGCATGGGGAATCGAGAACAACCGCGCCATTCATGCCAAGACGCCGAAGGCACTGAAGAAGTACAACAAGCTCGGCTCGATCACAGACATGCCGTTCAAGGAGGGTGCGTTCGACTTCGTGTTCGAGACCAGCCTCTGCCACGTTTCCCCGAAACAGGTGGCCCGCGCGATCCGCGAGCTGAATCGTGTGGTCAAGACCGGCGTCGTGTTCGGCTCGATCACCTCGGACATGGCGCCGGCACTGATCGACCGCTACGACCTGCTGCGCGGGGTCAAGAAGCTCGGCACCTGGTGGGAATGGTCCGAACTGTTCTTCGGCAACGGCTTCGATCTGTCGATGCACCGCAAGGACTGCACCGATGCGCTCTGGGAGGCCACGCTCGCCGCCAACAAGGGGCCGGGCCAGTGGTATGCCGACGCTGACAGCTTGCGCTATTCCTTCTTCGACAAGGTCAAGGACGAGGACGACGACTAGCAAGCCGCGCCCCCCGGATCTGCCAATTGTTTTGCCGAATTCATCTTGATCGCATAGAATCGGTGCAATAGCGGTTGCCGCTATTCCTGCTTTCTCTGCGGTCATGCCGGCCGTCAGCATCGGTTGGTTTCATGGCGTCCAAGCCCCTCTCGCCCGACAAACAGAAGCCCGCCGCGGAAGAGGCGGCCGAGCGCGACGACAAGCTCGCCCCCAGCGCCAAGCCGGACCTCGAGGACGATGAGGAAGACGAAGGCAAGGGGAAGGATGAGCTGGAGCTCGATGAGGACGATGAGGACGAGGATCTCGTCATCTTTACTGCGCGCGAGGCTGCCGGCGCGCTCGCCACCATCGTCGGGTTCGTCAGGCCCTATCTGACCAATTACAAGCGCATGCTGTCATTCGTGGCGTTCGGCGTCTTGGTCGAGACGCTGTTCAACGTCATCATGCCGCTCAGCCTGAAGTACCTCATCGACGACGCGCTCGGCGAGGAGGACTTCCAGGCTCTCTACAAGATCCTCGGCGTGCTCGCGGTCGCCGGCATCTTCACCTCGATCGTCGCGGTCTGGTACGAGCGCTGGGACGCGCGGCTCGCTGCCTGCATCATTTCCGATGTGCGCAAACGCCTGTTCGAGCACGTCCAGGATCTGCCGGCCGCCTATTTCGGCCGCACCAAGCGCGGCGAGATCCTGTCGCGCTTTTCCGTCGATCTCTCGGCCTTCGAAGGTTCGGTCAAGACCTTTGCAAATAGCGCAGCGCTGCCGTTCCTGGAACTGATCGCCGGCATCATCCTGATGGTGTTCCTGAACTGGCAGCTCGCGGCGGTCGCGCTGCTGGTGTTCCCGATCACGCTGATCGGCCCGCGCATCCTCACTCCGAAGGCGGTGCAGGCCAATTACGAGCAGAAGCTCAACGAGAGTGCGCTGCTCGGCATGGTGCAGGAGAACGTGGCGGCCCAGGCCGTGATCAAGGCGTTCAGCCTGCAGCGCAAGATGTTCGGCTTCTTCACCTTCCGCAACGACGAGACGCGCAACAAGATCGCCTCCGCCGCGTTCCTGTCGACCATGGTGGAGCGGACGGTCACCATCTCGGTGCTGCTCCTGCACCTGGTCGTGCTCGCGATCGGCGCATATCTGGCGACCAAGGGCCAGATCACGATCGGCACCTTCGTCACCTTCGAGAGCGCGTTCTGGGAAGTCTCCTACAACATCGCCCATGTGATGCATTTCATCCCGGTGTCGATCTCCTCGGCCGCCGCGATCCGGCACATTCAGGAACTGCTCGACGAACCGACGCGCGGCGCCGATCGCCCCGGCGCGCCCGACCTGCCACGCATCACCCACGACATCACCTTCGACCGTGTGACGTTCCAATACGAAGGCAGCCAGACGCCGGTGCTGGACAATCTCAGCCTCAAGCTCAATGCCGGCAAGCGCATTGCCATCGTCGGTCCGTCCGGCTCCGGCAAGAGCACGCTGCTCAATCTGATCCTCCGGCTCTACGTGCCCGACGAAGGCCGCCTCACCATCGACGGCGTCGACGTCCGCAAGGTGACGCTGGATTCGCTGCGCCGGAGCATGGCGGTGGTGTTTCAGGAGAACATGCTGTTCAACATGTCGATCCGCGAGAACATCCGGCTCGGCAAGGAGGGCGCAACCGATGAGGAGGTGGAGGAGGCGGCCAAGAAGGCCGAGATCCACCGCTACATCATGGGCCTGCCGCAGCGATACGACACCCCGGTCGGCGAGCGCGGCGATACGCTTTCGGGCGGCCAGCGCCAGCGCATCGCGATTGCGCGCGCGATCATCCGTAATCCGTCGGTGCTGCTGCTGGATGAAGCCACCTCGGCGCTCGACCAGACCACGGAAGCCGCGATCAACCGCACGCTGCTGAAGGTCGCCAAGGGCCGCACCATGATCTGGTCGACCCACCGCCTGACCTCGGTGGTCGAGATGGACGAGATCATCGTGATATCAGGGGGCAAGGCGATTGAGCGCGGCTCCCATGCCGAGCTGCTCGCCGGCAACGGCACCTATCGCAAGCTGTGGAACGACCAGGTCCACCAGCCCCATGGCGCGGTGGCTTACGCCGACGACGGCAGCGACGATGATGACGAGGATGAAGACCTCGAGGACGATGAGGACGACGAGGAGGAGTGACCGGGGTCGTTCGGCTGCAAAGGAATCGCCGTGCGCGATCCATGTCGCCTCGCCCAAGAACGCGGACCCCGGCACCGAGTCGGTGATTCCCTGATGCACGGCGTTCGGCCGACGCGAAGCCGCAGATTTTCGGCGCTTGGATTGGCCGCGCCGGCCCCTTGCGGCTCGACCAACGCCAGCCGAAAATTCAGGCGAGACGGGGCATCGTGGCAAGCCTCGGAAGGCTGGAAAGCCTGCCACGAGCCAGCGGATTGGTGTGTGGGCGGGAAAACACGCTCACTTTGGTAATAAAGCTACATTTAGTCCGGGTATAATTGTCTTCGGACCTAGCAAATCGAGCGCTTCATTCCCATGTCAGGCAGGGGCGGTGAGGTGGCCGAGGGGCTATTTCTGCAGGCGCCTGAAGCGCTTTGTGACTGTCGTTTCACCTTGACTTGATCGATTCTCACTTATAGAAAGCGCCTCACTTAACGACAGGCGGTGAGCATCGCCAGCGTCGGAACGGGCCACCCGTTTGATCCCTCAGGGGGTCGCCAAGGCGGGCACCAACCTCGACGAATGCCGCTCAAACGCTGTCGATCATAGCTAGGCAATGCCAGTGCGATTTTAGTTCTCTTGAGCACGTTCTCATGAGATCGAACTCGGATGCATGACCTCAGTGCGCGGGCCACGGCATTGTGCTGACCGGTCCAATACTGCGGTCCTCTGTGGCGTCGAAGCGCTTTCCGCTCGGTGATGGAGCGGTTGGCGCAATTTCGCTTTGTGCGGATTGATCTGCGCAAGGCGGCTCCGTCGGGCCGGTAGCTCGAAAGAATTTGCGGTCCCGGCAACGGGCCGCGGCAAGACAGCGGACCCGGAAGGGGCCGCGGCAGAACAAAGGGTAAGGCCAGGATGCCGACGATCAACCAGCTGATCGCTCAACCGCGGGAAGTGCAGAAGTCGCGCAAGAAGGTGCCGGCGCTGCAGCAGTCGCCGCAGAAGCGTGGTGTTTGCACCCGCGTCTACACCACCACTCCGAAGAAGCCGAACTCGGCGCTTCGTAAGGTCGCCAAGGTGCGCCTGACCAACGGCTTCGAGGTGATCGGCTACATCCCCGGCGAAGGTCATAACCTCCAGGAGCACTCGGTGGTCATGATCCGCGGCGGCCGCGTCAAGGACTTGCCCGGCGTGCGCTACCACATCCTCCGCGGCGTTCTGGATACCCAGGGCGTCAAGAACCGTAAGCAGCGTCGTTCGAAGTACGGCGCCAAGCGTCCGAAGTAAGCGGGAACCTCGTCCATGTCTCGTCGCCATTCTGCTGAAAAGCGTGAAGTCCTTCCCGATCCGAAGTTCGGGAACATCATCGTCACGAAGTTCATGAACTCGGTGATGTATGCCGGCAAGAAGTCGGTCGCCGAGGGCATCGTCTACGGTGCGTTCGGTATCATCGAAACCAAGACCAAGCAGAACCCGCTTGGCGTGTTCGAGCAGGCGCTCGAGAACGTCATGCCGACGATCGAAGTGCGTTCCCGCCGCGTCGGCGGCGCGACCTACCAGGTTCCGGTCGAGGTTCGCTCGACCCGCCGGCAGGCTCTGGGCATTCGCTGGCTGATCGCGGCCGCGCGCGAGCGCAACGAGAAGACGATGACCGAGCGGCTCTCGGCGGAGCTTTTGGATGCGTCGAACAACCGGGGGAACGCCGTCAAGAAGCGCGAAGACGTGCACCGCATGGCGGAAGCCAACCGCGCCTTCTCGCACTATCGCTGGTAACGGCGAAACAAACGGACTCGCAAGGAACACCCCATGCCCCGCCAACATGCCATCGAGGACTACCGTAATTTCGGTATCATGGCGCATATCGACGCCGGCAAGACGACGACGACCGAGCGTATCCTCTATTACACCGGCAAGAGCCACAAGATCGGCGAAGTGCACGAAGGTGCCGCGACGATGGACTGGATGGAGCAGGAGCAGGAGCGTGGCATCACGATCACCTCGGCTGCGACTACCGCGTTCTGGAACGGCAAGCGCCTGAACATCATCGACACGCCCGGCCACGTCGACTTCACCATCGAAGTCGAGCGCAGCTTGCGCGTGCTCGACGGCGCCGTCTGCGTGCTCGACTCGAACCAGGGCGTCGAGCCCCAGACCGAGACGGTCTGGCGCCAGGGCGACAAGTACAAGGTTCCGCGCATCGTCTTCGCCAACAAGATGGACAAGATCGGTGCGGACTTCTTCAAGTGCCTGGCTGACATCGTCGATCGCCTCGGCGCCAAGCCCGTCGCGATCCAGCTTCCGATCGGTGCCGAGAACAACTTCAAGGGTCTCGTCGACCTCGTGAAGATGAAGGGCGTCGTCTGGAACGATGAATCGCTCGGCGCGAAATTCGACTATGTCGACATTCCGGAAGAGCTCGTCGACCAGGCCAAGGAATACCGCGAGAAGATGGTGGAAGCCGCCGTCGAGCTCGACGACGACGCCATGGCCGCTTATCTCGACGGCAAGGAGCCGGACGAGGCGACGTTGAAGCGGCTGATCCGCAAGGCGGTGCTGACCGGCGCGTTCTATCCCGTGCTGTGCGGCTCGGCCTTCAAGAACAAGGGCGTGCAGCCGCTGCTCGACGCCGTCGTCGACTATCTGCCGTCGCCGCTCGATGTGCCCGCGATCAAGGGCACCGACGACAAGGGCAACGAAGTCGTGCGCAAGGCGGACGACAAGGAGCCGTTGGCGCTGCTCGCGTTCAAGATCATGGACGACCCGTTCGTCGGCACCATCACCTTCTGCCGCATCTACTCCGGCGTTCTGCAGAGCGGCACCGGCGTCGTGAACTCGACCCGCGAGAAGAAGGAGCGCATCGGGCGCATGCTGTTGATGCATGCGAACAACCGCGAGGACATCAAGGAAGCCTATGCCGGCGACATCGTCGCGCTGGCCGGCCTGAAGGAAGCGCGCACCGGTGACACGTTGTGCGATCCCGACAAGCAGGTGATCCTGGAGAAGATGGAATTCCCCGAGCCGGTTATCGAGATCGCGATCGAGCCGAAGTCCAAGGCTGACCAGGAGAAGCTGGGCGTGGCGCTGGCCAAGCTCGCCGCGGAGGATCCGTCCTTCCGCGTGTCGACCGACCACGAGTCCGGCCAGACCATCCTCAAGGGCATGGGCGAACTTCATCTCGACATCAAGGTCGACATCCTCAAGCGCACCTACAAGGTCGACGCCAACATCGGTGCGCCGCAGGTGGCGTTCCGTGAGCGCATCACCAAGCGGGTGGAGCACAGCTACACCCACAAGAAGCAGACCGGCGGTACCGGCCAGTTCGCGGCCGTGTCGTTCATCGTCGAGCCAAACGAGCCCGGCAAGGGCTTCGAGTTCGAATCGAAGGTCGTCGGCGGCGCGGTGCCGAAGGAATACATCCCCGGCGTCGAGAAGGGCCTGGAGAGCGTGCTGTCATCGGGCGTGGTCGCTGGCTTCCCCGTGGTCGACGTCAAGGTGACGCTCGTCGACGGCAAGTATCACGACGTCGACTCGTCGGCGCTCGCCTTCGAAATCGCCTCGCGCGCCTGCTTCCGCGAAGCGCTCCAGATGGGCAAGTCCGTCCTGCTCGAGCCGATCATGAAGGTCGAAGTGGTGACCCCGGAAGACTACACCGGCTCGGTCATCGGCGACCTGAACTCCCGGCGCGGTCAGATCCAGGGTCAGGACATGCGCGGCAACGCCAACGTCATCAATGCGATGGTGCCGCTCATGAACATGTTCGGTTACGTGAACAATCTGCGCTCGATGAGCCAGGGTCGCGCGACCTTCACCATGCAGTTCGACCACTACGCAGAAGCGCCGGCCAACGTGTCGGCAGAAGTCCAGAAGAAGTTTGCCTGATTGTCGTCGGTCTCAAGCTGACGATTGAACGGAGAGTCAAATGGCCAAAGCAAAGTTTGAACGTAACAAGCCGCACTGCAACATCGGCACCATCGGTCACGTCGACCATGGCAAGACGTCGCTGACCGCGGCGATCACCAAGATCCTCGCCGAGACCGGCGGCGCGACGTTCACCGCGTACGACCAGATCGACAAGGCGCCGGAAGAGAAGGCGCGCGGCATCACCATCTCGACCGCCCACGTCGAGTACGAGACGAAGAACCGCCACTACGCCCACGTCGACTGCCCCGGCCACGCCGACTACGTCAAGAACATGATCACCGGCGCCGCCCAGATGGACGGTGCGATCCTGGTCGTGTCGGCCGCTGACGGCCCGATGCCGCAGACCCGCGAGCACATCCTGCTCGCCCGTCAGGTCGGCGTGCCCGCGCTCGTCGTGTTCCTCAACAAGTGCGACATGGTTGACGATCCGGAGCTGCTCGAGCTCGTCGAACTCGAAGTTCGCGAGCTGCTCTCGAAGTACGAATTCCCCGGCGACAAGATTCCGATCATCAAGGGTTCGGCGCTCGCCGCTCTCGAAGATTCCGACAAGAAGCTCGGCCACGACGCCATCCTCGAGCTGATGCGCAACGTCGACGAGTACATCCCGCAGCCGGAGCGTCCGATCGACCAGCCGTTCCTGATGCCGGTTGAAGACGTGTTCTCGATCTCAGGCCGCGGCACCGTCGTGACCGGCCGTGTCGAGCGCGGCGTCGTCAAGGTTGGCGAGGAAATCGAGATCGTCGGTCTGCGCGCGACCCAGAAGACCACCGTCACCGGCGTCGAAATGTTCCGCAAGCTGCTGGATCAGGGCCAGGCCGGCGACAACATCGGCGCGCTGCTCCGCGGCACCAAGCGCGAGGACGTCGAGCGCGGCCAGGTTCTGGCCAAGCCCGGTTCGGTCAAGCCGCACACCAAGTTCAAGGCCGAGGCCTACATCCTCACCAAGGAAGAGGGCGGTCGCCACACCCCGTTCTTCACCAACTACCGTCCGCAGTTCTACTTCCGCACCACCGACGTGACCGGTGTCGTGCACCTGCCGGAAGGCACCGAGATGGTGATGCCGGGCGACAACATCGCGATGGAAGTGCACCTGATCGTGCCGATCGCGATGGAGGAGAAGCTCCGCTTCGCGATCCGCGAAGGCGGCCGCACCGTCGGTGCCGGCGTCGTCGCCTCGATCATCGAGTAAACAAGCGAATAGGGAATGGTGAGTGGCGAATAGGGAATTCTATTTCGCTGCTCGCTACTCGCCACTCTACTCAAAGAAAGCACGGCAATGAACGGCCAAAACATTCGTATCCGTCTCAAGGCGTTCGACCATCGTATCCTCGATACGTCGACCCGTGAGATCGTGAACACGGCGAAGCGCACCGGCGCGCAGGTCCGCGGACCCATTCCGCTGCCCACCCGCATCGAGAAGTTCACCGTCAACCGTTCGCCCCACGTCGACAAGAAGAGCCGCGAACAGTTCGAGATGCGCACTCACAAGCGCCTGCTCGACATCGTCGATCCGACCCCGCAGACCGTCGATGCTTTGATGAAGCTCGACCTTGCCGCCGGTGTCGACGTCGAGATCAAGCTCTAAGATTTTGGATCCCGTTCGCGTCAAGCGGACAGAAAGAACAGGAAGCAAGCCGATGCGCTCCGGAGTGATCGCACAAAAGGTCGGGATGACGCGGGTCTTCACGGAGGCCGGCGAACATATTCCCGTGACCGTGCTGAAGCTCGGCAATTGCCAGGTCGTAGGCCACCGCACCGAAGAGAAGAATGGTTACGTCGCGCTCCAGCTCGGTTCTGGCAGCCGCAAGACCGTTTACATGCCCAAGGCCGAGCGCGGTCAGTTCGCCGTCGCCAAGGTCGAGCCGAAGCGCCGGGTCGAGGAATTCCGCGTCACCGCGGATGCCATGATCCCGGTCGGCGCCGAGATCCAGGCCGATCACTTCGTCGTCGGCCAGTTCGTCGACGTGACCGGCACCTCCGTCGGTAAGGGGTTTGCCGGCGGTATGAAGCGCTGGAACTTCGGCGGTCTGCGCGCCACGCACGGTGTGTCGATCTCGCACCGCTCGATCGGTTCGACCGGTGGCCGTCAGGACCCCGGCAAGACCTGGAAGAACAAGAAGATGCCCGGCCACATGGGTGTCGATCGCATCACCACGCTCAATCTTCGTGTCGTCCAGACCGATGTCGAGCGCGGCCTGATCCTCGTCGAAGGCGCCGTTCCCGGCTCCAAGGGCGGCTGGATCCGCGTGCGCGACGCCGTCAAGAAGCCGCTGCCGAAGGAAGCTCCGAAGCCCGGCAAGTTCAAGGTTGCTGGCGAAGCGGAAGCCGCCCCGGCTGCGCAGGAGGCGTGAGATGGAATTGAAGGTCACGACCCTCGAAGGTAAGGAAGCCGGCTCGGTCCAGCTTTCCGACGCCATTTTCGGCCTTGAGCCGCGCGAGGACATCATCGCGCGCTGCGTGCAGTGGCAGCTCAACAAGCGCCAGGCCGGCACGCACAAGGCCAAGGGCCGCGCCGAGATCTGGCGCACCGGCAAGAAGATGTACAAGCAGAAGGGCACCGGCGGTGCTCGTCACGGCTCGGCCCGCGTGCCGCAGTTCCGTGGCGGCGGCCGTGCCTTCGGCCCGGTGGTGCGCTCGCACGCCACCGACCTGCCGAAGAAGGTCCGCGCGCTCGCGCTGAAGCATGCGCTCTCGGCCAAGGCCAAGGACGGCGATCTCGTCGTGATCGAGAAGGCCGCGCTGGAAGCCGCCAAGACCAAGGCGCTGCTCGGTCACTTCTCGGGCTTGGGACTCACCAACGCGCTGATCATCGACGGTGCCGAGCTCAACAACGGATTTGCCGCGGCCGCGCGTAACATCCCGAACATGGACGTGCTGCCGATCCAGGGCATCAACGTCTATGACATCCTGCGCCGTCAGAAGCTCGTTCTGACCAAGGCCGCCATCGATGCGCTGGAGGCGCGCTTCAAATGACGAAGAACATCGAGCCTCGCCACTACGACGTGATCCTGTCGCCGGTCGTGACCGAAAAGGCGACGATCGCCTCGGAGCACAACAAGGTGCTGTTCAAGGTGGCCGCGAAGGCGACCAAGCCGCAGATCAAGGAAGCGATCGAGAAGCTGTTCGACGTCAAGGTCAAGAGCGTCAACACGCTGGTCCGCAAGGGCAAGACCAAGGTCTTCCGCGGCAATCTCGGCTCGCAGTCGAACAGTAAGCGCGCGATCGTGACCCTCGAAGAGGGCCACCGGATCGACGTCACCACCGGTCTGTAAGGTCGTACGACGATGGCACTGAAGACATTCAATCCCACGACGCCGGGCCAGCGCCAGCTGGTCATGGTCGATCGTTCGGCCCTCTACAAGGGCAAGCCGGTCAAGGCGCTCACCGAGGGTAAGCACTCCTCGGGCGGCCGCAACAACACCGGCCGTATCACCGTGCGTTTCCGCGGCGGTGGTCATAAGCAGACGCTGCGCACCGTCGACTTCAAGCGCGACAAGGTCGATGCGCCGGCGACGGTTGAGCGGCTCGAATATGATCCGAACCGCACCGCGTTCATCGCGCTGGTCAAGTACCAGGACGGCACCCAGGCCTATATCCTGGCGCCACAGCGTCTGGCCGTCGGTGATTCCGTCGTTGCCGGCAACTACGTCGACGTGAAGCCGGGCAACGTCATGCCGCTCGGCAACATGCCGGTCGGCACGATCATCCACAACATCGAAGTCAAGATCGGCAAGGGCGGTCAGCTCGCCCGTTCCGCGGGCACCTACGCCCAGCTCGTCGGTCGCGACCAGGACTACGTGATCATCCGCCTGAACTCGGGCGAGCAGCGCCTGGTGCACGGCCGTTGCCGTGGCACGATCGGCGCCGTGTCGAACCCGGATCACATGAACACCTCGATCGGCAAGGCCGGCCGCAACCGTTGGCTGGGCCGCAAGCCGCACAACCGCGGCGTTTCGATGAACCCGATCGACCATCCGCACGGCGGTGGTGAAGGTCGTACCTCGGGCGGTCGCCACCCGGTCACTCCGTGGGGCAAGCCGACCAAGGGCAAGAAGACCCGCACCAACAAGTCGACCAACAAATTCATTCTCCTAAGCCGCCACAAGCGGAAGAAGTAAGGAACGCCGGACATGGTTCGTTCAGTCTGGAAAGGCCCGTTCGTCGAGGGTTCTCTGCTCAAGAAGGCAGATGCCGCGCGCGCGTCCGGCCGTCACGACGTCATCAAGATCTGGAGCCGTCGCTCGACGATCCTGCCGCAGTTCGTCGGCCTGACCTTCGGTGTCTACAACGGCCAGAAGCACGTGCCGGTGGCCGTCAACGAGGAAATGGTCGGTCACAAGTTCGGCGAGTTCTCGCCGACCCGGACCTTCCATGGCCACTCCGGCGACAAGAAAGCCAAGAAGGCTTGAGGATTAAACGATGAGCAAACCTAAGCGCGAACGGAGCCTCGCCGACAACGAGGCCAAGGCGGTCGCCCGGATGCTGCGGGTAAGCCCGCAGAAGCTCAACCTGGTCGCCCAGCTCATTCGCGGCCGGAAGGCGTCTGCCGCGCTCGCCGACCTGCAGTTTTCGCGCAAGCGGATCGCGGTCGATGTGAAGAAGTGCCTGGAATCGGCTATCGCCAATGCCGAGAACAATCACGACCTCGACGTCGATGATCTCGTCGTGGCGCAGGCTTTCGTCGGCAACGGCCTCGTGATGAAGCGCTTCGCCGCCCGCGGCCGTGGCCGCTCGGGCCGTGTCTACAAACCATTTTCGCAGCTGACGATCATCGTTCGTCAGGTCGAAGCCGAAGCAGCAGCCGCTTAAAGGCGCAGGAGAACACGATGGGTCAAAAGATCAATCCGATCGGTCTGCGTCTCGGCATCAACCGGACCTGGGATTCTCGCTGGTTCGCCGGCAAGCAGGAATACGGCAAGCTGCTGCACGAGGACGTCAAGATCCGCGAGATCCTGCACAAGGAACTCAAGCAGGCCGCCGTCGCCCGCATCGTGATCGAGCGTCCGCACAAGAAGTGCCGCGTCACCATCCACTCGGCCCGTCCGGGCGTGGTGATTGGCAAGAAGGGCGCCGACATCGACAAGCTGCGCAAGAAGGTCGCGGACATTACCTCGTCCGACGTCGTCATCAACATCGTCGAGATCCGCAAGCCGGAGCTCGACGCGACGCTGGTGGCCGAGTCGATTGCGCAGCAGCTCGAGCGCCGCGTGGCGTTCCGCCGCGCCATGAAGCGCGCTGTGCAGTCGGCGATGCGTCTCGGCGCGGAAGGCATCCGCATCAATTGCTCGGGACGGCTTGGCGGTGCGGAAATCGCGCGCATGGAGTGGTACCGCGAAGGTCGCGTGCCGCTGCACACGCTGCGCGCCGACATCGACTACGGCGTTGCGACCGCGTTCACAACCTTCGGCACGTGCGGCGTCAAGGTCTGGATCTTCAAGGGCGAGATCCTCGAGCACGATCCGATGGCCCAGGACAAGAGAATGGCCGAAGGCGAGACGGGCGGCAGTGGTGATCGTGGTGGCCGTCAGCGCCGCGATTCGGCTGCAGCCTGAGCCAGCACAGGAATTTGAGGGCTTAAAGCCATGATGCAACCTAAGAAAACGAAGTTCCGGAAGGCGCATAAGGGCCGCATCCACGGCGTTGCGTCTTCGGGCGCGACGTTGGCTTTCGGCCAGTACGGCCTGAAGGCGACCGAGCCTGAGCGCGTCACCGCGCGCCAGATCGAAGCCGCCCGCCGCGCGCTGACCCGCCACATGAAGCGCGCCGGCCGCGTCTGGATCCGCGTGTTTCCCGACGTTCCGGTATCGAAGAAACCGGCCGAAGTCCGCATGGGCTCCGGCAAGGGTTCGCCGGAACTGTGGGTCGCGCGCGTCAAGCCGGGCCGGGTGCTGTTCGAGATCGACGGCGTCAACACCCAGACCGCGCGCGAGGCGCTGACCCTGGCGGCCGCCAAGCTGCCGATCAAGACGCGCTTCGTCGAACGAATTGCGGAGTAATGGCCATGGCCCAGATGAAGATCGAAGACATCCGCGCGATGAGCCCCGACCAGCAGGATGATGCCATCCTGAACCTGAAGAAGGAGCGCTTTAACCTGCGCTTCCAGCGCGCCACCGGGCAGCTCGAGAACACCTCGCGCCTGCGCGAGGCTAGGCGCGACATCGCCCGGATCAAGACCGTCGCCGCGCAGACGCGCGCGAAGAAGAAGTAAGAGGCTTACGAAGATGCCGAAACGTACTTTGCAGGGCGTGGTCGTCAGCGACAAGCAAGCCAAGACCATCGTGGTGCGCGTCGACCGCCGCTTCACGCACCCGATCTACAAGAAGACGATCCGCCGTTCGAAGAACTATCACGCGCACGACGAGAGCAACCAGTTCAAGCCGGGCGACGTGGTGTGGATCGAGGAATCGAAGCCGATTTCGAAGTTGAAGCGCTGGGTCGTGATCCGGGGCGAGCACAAGAAAAGCGCCTGATCTTTTGGCTTTAGCCGACTGACTTCAGGGAAATGTTGAGCGCCGGCTGGGCTGGCGCAAAGAGAAGAGGACGAGGTGCATCAATGATTCAGATGCAGACCAACCTCGACGTGGCCGACAATTCTGGCGCACGCCGTGTCATGTGTATCAAGGTGCTCGGAGGATCCAAGCGCCGCTACGCCACGATCGGCGACATCATCGTCGTCTCGATCAAGGAAGCCATCCCGCGTGGCAAGGTGAAGAAGGGCGACGTGATGAAGGCCGTCGTGGTGCGCGTCCGCAAGGACATCCGCCGCGCCGACGGTTCGGTGATTCGCTTCGACCGCAACGCGGCCGTCCTGATCAATAACCAGGCCGAGCCGGTCGGAACCCGCATCTTCGGGCCCGTGCCGCGCGAGCTGCGCGCCAAGAACCACATGAAGATCATTTCGCTCGCGCCGGAGGTGCTGTGATGGCTGCGAAGATCCGCAAGGGCGACAAGGTCGTCGTGCTGACCGGTCGCGACAAGGGCCGGACCGGCGAGGTGTTCGAGGTACGTCCCGACGCCGGCACTGCGCTCGTGCGCGGCATCAACATGGTCAAGCGTCACCAGAAGCAGACGCAGGCCCAGGAGGGCGGCATCATCTCGAAAGAGGCGCCGATCCAACTGTCCAACATCGCGTATGTCGGCAAGGACGGAAAGCCGACCCGCGTCGGATTCAAGATTCTGGCGGACGGCAAGAAGGTCCGCATCGCCAAGAGCTCGGGAGCTGAGATCGATGGCTGAGGCCGCTTACACGCCGCGCCTGCGCGCGGAATATGATGCGAAGATCCGCACGGCGCTGACCGAGAAGTTCGGTTACGAGAACGTCATGCAGGTTCCGCGTCTGGACAAGGTCGTGCTAAATATGGGCGTTGGCGATTCCGTCAACGATCGCAAGAAGGCCGAGACCGCCGCTGCCGAATTGACCCAGATCGCCGGCCAGAAGGCGATCGTGACCTATTCGCGCGTCGCGATCGCGACCTTCAAGCTGCGTGAGAATCAGCCGATCGGCTGCAAGGTCACACTGCGCAAGGCGCGCATGTACGAGTTCATCGATCGCCTGGTGACGGTCGCGCTGCCGCGCGTCCGCGACTTCCGCGGCCTGAACCCGAAGAGCTTCGACGGCCGCGGCAACTACTCGCTCGGCATCAAGGAGCACATCATTTTCCCCGAGATCGACTTCGACAAGGTCACGGAAGCCCGCGGTATGGACATCACCGTCTGCACCACGGCCAAGACCGACGAAGAGGCGAGGGCCTTGTTGACCGCTTTCAATTTCCCGTTCCGGCAGTGAGACGCTGACCTAAAGCCTCTCAAACGCGGATACCCAGGAGCCAAGCATGGCAAAGAAGAGTTCAGTCGAGAAGAACAACCGGCGCAAGCGGATGGTGAAGAACGCCGCCGCCAAGCGCGAGCGGTTGAAGGCGATCATCGCCGACAAGAAGCTGCCGATGGAAGAGCGCTTCGCTGCGACGTTGAAGCTGGCGGAAATGCCGCGTAACTCGTCGGCGACCCGGATCCGTCTGCGTTGCGAGCTGTCCGGCCGTCCCCGCTCGAACTACCGCAAGAACAAGCTGTCCCGTATCGCACTGCGCGACCTTGGCTCCAAGGGCATGGTCCCGGGCCTCGTGAAGTCGAGCTGGTAAGGAGGGTCGTTTAGATGTCTACGCACGATCCAATCAGCGATCTGATCACCCGCATCCGCAACGCGCAGATGCGCTCCAAGACCAAGGTCTCCACGCCTGGCTCGAAGATGCGCGAGAACGTGCTCGAGGTGCTGAAGTCCGAGGGCTACATCCGCGGTTACGCCACGCTCGAGCATCCCTCGGGCCGCAGCGAGATCGAGATCGAGCTGAAGTATTTCGACGGCGAGCCCGTCATCCGCGAGATCGAACGGGTCTCCAAGCCGGGACGTCGTGTCTACGCCTCGGTGAAGGCTCTGCCGCGGGTCAACAACGGACTCGGCATTTCGGTGTTGTCGACGCCGAAGGGGATTATGGCCGACCACAGCGCGCGCGACGCGAATGTGGGCGGCGAAGTCCTCTTCACGGTGTTCTGAGAAGGATTTTTGATCCATGTCACGTGTTGGCAAAAGGCCTGTAGCGGTTCCGTCGGGCGTTACCGCGACCGTTGAAGGGCAGACCGTCAAGATGAAAGGGCCCAAGGGCCAGCTTCAGTTCGTCGTCCATGACGACGTCGAGGTGAAGCTCGAGAGCGGCGAGATCAAGGTCAAGCCGCGGTTCGAGACCAATCGCGCGCGGGCGCTTTACGGCACCGCTCGCGCTCAGGTCGCGAACCTCGTCGAGGGCGTCACCAAGGGCTTCGAGAAGAAGCTCGAGATCACCGGCGTCGGCTACCGCGCCGCGATGCAGGGCAAGAACCTGCAGCTCGCGCTCGGTTACAGCCACGACGTGATCTATCCGATCCCGGAAGGGATCACGATTACCGTGCCGAAGCCGACCGAGATCACGGTGACCGGCAGCGACGTCCAGCGCGTTGGTCAGGTCGCAGCCGAGATCCGCGGCTATCGCCCGCCGGAGCCCTACAAGGGCAAAGGCGTGAAGTATGTTGGCGAATTCATCTTCCGCAAGGAAGGCAAGAAGAAGTAACGGAGCCGGTCATGTCGAAAGCCAAGGTTACGAATGCCCGGCGCAAGCGGAGTGTGCGGCTGAAGCTGCGCCGCTCCGGGGGTGGCCGCCCGCGCCTGTCGGTGTTCCGCTCGTCCAAGCACATCTACGCCCAGGTCATCGACGACCTCAAGGGCGAGACGCTGGCCTCTGCCTCTTCGCTCGAGAAGTCGATGCGGGACGGCGGCAAGACCGGCGCCGACATCGATGCGGCGAAGGCGGTCGGCAAGCTGCTGGCGGAGCGCGCTGCCGAGAGGGGCGTCAAAGAAGTCGTGTTCGATCGCGGCAGCTATCTCTATCACGGGCGCGTCAAGGCTCTTGCCGACGCCGCGCGTGAGAGCGGGCTGAGCTTCTAACAGAATTTGAGGATTGAGGCGCAAGCCTCTGAAGGATTGGAAAAACCATGGCAGCTGAACGCGAACAACGTGGTGGACGCGATCAACGCGGCGGCGGACGTGAACGCAGGGAGCGCGAGGAGCGCGACAGCGAGTTCGTCGACAAGCTCGTCCACATCAACCGCGTGGCCAAGGTCGTCAAGGGCGGCAAGCGCTTCGGTTTCGCAGCGCTGGTCGTGATCGGCGATCAGAAGGGCCGCGCCGGCTTCGGTCACGGCAAGGCGCGCGAAGTGCCTGAGGCGATCCGCAAGGCGACCGAATCCGCCAAGCGCAACCTGACTCGCGTGTCGCTGCGCGAGGGCCGCACGCTCCATCACGACATCGCCGGCCGTCATGGCGCGGGCCGTGTCTACCTGCGTGCCGCTCCGGCCGGCACCGGCATCATCGCCGGTGGCCCGATGCGCGCCGTCTTCGAGACGCTCGGCGTCCAGGACGTGGTGGCGAAGTCGATCGGCTCGTCGAACCCGTACAACATGGTTCGTGCGACCTTCGACGCGCTGAAGCATCAGGATTCGCCGCGCTCGGTTGCTGCGCGCCGCAACATCAAGGTGTCCACCCTCCAGTCCCGTCGTATCGGCGGTGACGCCGAGGCGGCTGCCGAGTAACGGAAGCTTTCGGAGTAGACTCCCATGGCCAAGGCCGCAAAGACGATCAAGCTCGAGCAGACCGGCAGCGCGATCCGCCGCCATCACTCGCAGCGCTCGACGCTGATCGGGCTCAAGCTCAACAAGATCGGCCGCACCAGCGAACTGCCGGATACCCCGGCGGTCCGCGGCATGATCGAGAAGGTTCACCATCTCGTCCGCATCGTCGACGAGAAGTAAGAAACGGCGCAGGATCCCGAAAAGCGGGCACCCGGTTTTCGGTGAAGATCGTGCGCAAGACACAAGGAGAAGGGCGATGAAGCTCAGCGATATCGCCGACAACGCCGGCTCGCGCAAGAAGCGTATGCGCGTCGGCCGCGGCATCGGTTCGGGCAAGGGCAAGCAGTCGGGCCGCGGCGGCAAGGGCCAGACCGCGCGTTCGGGCGTGCGCATCAAGGGTTTCGAAGGCGGCCAGATGCCGATGCATCGCCGTCTGCCGAAGCGCGGCTTCAACAACATCTTCCGCGTCGAGTTCGCCGAGATCAATCTCGACCGGCTCCAGGAAGCGGTCGATGCCAAGAAGATCGACGCCGGCAGCGTCGTGAACGTCGAGGCGCTGGTGAAGGGCGGCGTGCTGCGCCGCGCCAAGGGCGGCCTGCGGCTGCTCGGCCGCGGCGAACTCAAGTCCAAGCTCAACATCGAAGCGCACGGCGCCTCAAAGACCGCGATCGCGGCGGTCGAGAAGGCCGGCGGTTCGGTGAAGATCCTCGCCCCTGCCAAGGAAGAAGGCAAGGCGGCGTAACAACTGCGTCATTGGCCCGCGCCTCGCGGGCCTTTACGCATGCGGGACGATGGACTTATCGAAGCCGAGCCCCAGATAATGTCCGGCGTCCGCTAAAGCATGATCGGGACCCGAAAGACCGCGTTAGCGCAAAGTGTGAAGCGGTTTTCCGAGAAGATCATGCTGAAAACGACAACCTAGAGCGCCATGATGAGGCATCCTGATCTCATCGCGCTTTAGAGTAGCCCGGCCGCGGGCATGACGGCGCAACAGGCGGCGGGAGAAAGTCCAAGATGGTCTCTGCAGCGGAACAACTGGCAGCCAACCTCAATTTCGGCGCGTTCGCCAAGGCCGACGAACTGAAGAAGCGCATCTGGTTCACCCTGGGTGCGCTGCTCGTTTATCGGCTCGGCACCTACATCCCGCTGCCCGGCATCGATCCCAACATCTGGGAGCAGGTGTTCCGGTCCCAGGCGGGCGGCATCCTCGGCATGTTCAACATGTTCGCCGGCGGTGGCATCCACCGCATGGCGATCTTCGCGTTGAATATCATGCCGTATATCTCGGCCTCGATCATTATCCAGCTCCTGACCACCGTCTCACCTCAGCTTGAGGCGCTGAAGAAGGAAGGCGAGGCCGGCCGCAAGACGCTCAACCAGTACACCCGCTATCTCACCGTCATCCTGGCCGCATTCCAGTCCTACGGCATCGCGGTGGGCCTCGAGGGCGCCGGCAACGTCGTCAGCGAGCCTGGCCTATTCTTCCGCCTGTCCACGGCGATCACACTGACCGGCGGCACCATGTTCCTGATGTGGCTCGGCGAGCAGATCACCTCGCGCGGCATCGGCAACGGCATCTCGCTGATCATTCTCGCCGGCATCGTGGCCGAGCTGCCCGCGGCGCTCGCCAACATGCTCGAGCTCGGCCGTCAGGGGGCGATGTCGACCGGTCTGATCCTGGTCGTCATCATCATGGCGGTCGCCGTGATCGCCTTCATCGTGTTCATGGAGCGCGCGCAGCGCCGCCTGCTGATCCAGTATCCGAAGCGTCAGGTCGGCAACAAGATGTTCGAGGGCCAGTCCTCGCATCTGCCGCTCAAGCTCAACACTTCGGGCGTGATCCCGCCGATCTTCGCGTCCTCGCTGCTGCTGCTGCCGACCACGGTGGCGAACTTCAACGCCGGCAGCGGACCGGAATGGTTCCAGTGGATCACCACCCAGCTCGGCCACGGCCGTCCGCTGTTCCTGATCATGTATCTGGCGCTGATCGTTTTCTTCGCCTTCTTCTACACCGCGATCGTGTTCAACCCGACCGAGACCGCGGACAATCTGAAGAAGCACGGCGGCTTCATTCCGGGCATCCGTCCCGGCGAGCGCACCGCCGAATATATCGACTACGTGCTGTCACGCATCACCGTGCTCGGCGCGATTTATCTGGCGATCGTCTGCTTGATTCCGGAGATCCTGATCTCCTACGCCTCGGTGCCGTTCTACTTCGGCGGCACCTCGCTGCTGATCGTCGTCAGCGTCACCATGGACACGGTGGCGCAGGTGCAGGGCTATCTGCTGGCGCATCAGTACGAAGGCCTGATCCGCAAGTCGAAGCTGCGCGGCCGCCGCCGCTAAGCGCGGCGTCCCCTGAAGGCGGCGCGATTACGCCGCCGATTCGCTCCGCCACCAACTTGCGGCGCTTGCACGGCAGCAGCCATTCGGTCGCATCGGCAGAGCTGTACTCACAGCAGCACAATCACTGATTTCAAAGCCCTTCTTGGCGTCAGCCCATCCGCTCCCCTATGATATGGGTAGCGGTGCAGCGCCGATTATGGTTTGCACTGTCCTTGATCTTCAAACACAGGTGCGCGACGTATCGCTCACCAATCCGGGGGGGCGTACGCCGATGAGAATTATACTTCTGGGACCGCCGGGGTCGGGCAAGGGGACCCAGGCGCAGCTGCTGGTGCAGCGCTATGGCATCGTCCAGCTCTCGACCGGCGAGATGCTGCGCGCGGCCGTTGCGGCAGGAACGCCGGTCGGGCTGAAGGCCAAGGAGATCATGGCCAGCGGCGGCCTCGTGCCCGACGAGGTCGTGGTCGGAATCATCTCCGACCGCATCGACCAGCCGGATGCCAAGAACGGTTTCATCCTCGACGGTTTCCCACGCACCGTGCCGCAGGCCGAGGCGCTGGACGAACTGCTCAAGCGCAAGCATCTCAAGCTCGATGCCGTGATCGAGCTGCGTGTCAACGAGAGCGCGCTCCTGAACCGCGTCGAGACCCGCGTCGCCCAGATGCGCGAGCGCGGGGAGGAGGTCCGGGTCGACGACACCCCGGAGGTCCTGACCAAGCGCCTCGCCAGCTACCGCAGCCAGACGGAACCGCTGATTCACTACTATTCCGAGCGGCGGAAGCTCTCGACCATCGACGGCATGATGGCCATCGACGAGGTCACCCGTGCCATCCACCGCCAGCTCCTGGCGCTCGGGGCGGTCGAGCCCAAGAGCCACGGCAAGACGCATGCCCGCAGTGCGGCCAAGGCTGCGCCGGCCAAGAAGGCCAAGGCAGCGAAGACAGCGGCCAAAAAGCCGGCAAAAACGGCCAAAAAGACAACCAAATCCGCAAAAAAGACCGCCAAGAAGGCCCTGAAGGGCGCCGGCAAGGCCGCCCGGAAGACAGCAAAGAAGGCGACCAGGAAGACTGCCAAAAAGGCCGTCAAGAAGGGTGCCAAAAAGGCCGCAAAAAAGGTCACGAAAAAGCGAGCCAAACGCTAGCAGCGGTTGACGAGCGCCCCCGGAATCCCCTAATAAGCCCCGCATCCAAGTCGGATAGTTTCAGACGATGCCGGGCCCCAGGAAGACCGGGGGTGGGCGTCGTGTTCGCGTTTGTGAACACCTGCCCGAGAACACAAGCACTTAAAGCCCGATCCTGACGAGGATCGGCGACAGGAGAGAAGGCCGTGGCCCGTATTGCCGGCGTGAACATTCCCACCAACAAGCGCGCGCTGATCGCGCTCCAGTATATCCATGGCATCGGCCCGAAGATCGCCAGTGAGATCCTGGAGAAGGTGAAGATCCCCGCGGATCGTCGCGTCAATCAGCTCAGCGACGCCGAAGTGCTCCAGATCCGCGAAGTGATCGACCGCGACTATCTCGTCGAGGGCGATCTGCGTCGTGAGGTCGGTATCAACATCAAGCGTCTGATGGACCTCGGCTGCTATCGCGGCCTGCGTCATCGTCGCGGTTTGCCGGTGCGCGGTCAGCGCACTCATACCAACGCGCGCACGCGCAAGGGCCCGGCGAAGGCCATCGCCGGCAAGAAGAAGTAAACTGGCGAATTGGAAGTGGCGAGTGGCGAGTAGGGGCGTTTCCCTATTCGCCATTTGCTACTCGCTATTCGCTTCCACAGGTGTAGCCGCTGGCATTACGGCGGCGTTTGAGATCGTCAGGAAAGGGACTCAATGGGCAAGGAAGCCACCCGCGTTCGCCGCCGTGAGCGCAAGAACATCGCCTCCGGCGTCGCGCATGTGAACTCGTCGTTCAACAACACGACTATCACCATCACGGATGCGCAGGGCAACACGATTGCCTGGTCTTCCGCCGGCACGATGGGCTTCAAGGGTTCGCGCAAGTCGACCCCGTATGCCGCGCAGGTTGCCGCCGAGGACGTGTCCAAGAAGGCGCAGGAGCACGGTATGCGCACGCTGGAAGTCGAAGTGGCCGGTCCCGGTTCGGGCCGCGAATCGGCGCTCCGCGCGCTCCAGGCCGCGGGCTTCACCGTCACTTCGATCCGCGACGTGACCACGATCCCGCACAACGGTTGCCGTCCCCGGAAGCGTCGGCGCGTTTAATACGAAGTTGCGAGCGCGTCGGCGCTCGCGATGTTTTTTGCGAAGCCGCGGGAATCATCTGCGGCCTTTCTCCAACGCCAGTATTTGAGTTTCAAATTGACTGGCCTGTATGGGTGAAACAGTGACGATCCAGAAAAATTGGCAAGAACTGATTCGACCGAACAAGCTCCAGGTTACGTCCGGCAGCGATTCGAACCGTTTCGCGACCATCGTCGCCGAGCCGCTCGAGCGCGGCTTCGGCCAGACCCTCGGCAACGCGCTGCGGCGCATCCTGCTCTCCTCGCTCCAGGGCGCGGCGGTGCAGTCGGTGCACATCGACGGCGTGCTGCACGAGTTCTCCTCGATCGCTGGCGTCCGTGAGGACGTCACCGACATCGTGCTCAACATCAAGGACATCTCGATCAAGATGCAGGGCGAGGGCCCCAAGCGCATGGTCGTGAAGAAGCAGGGCCCGGGCGTCGTCACCGCTGGCGACATCCAGACCGTCGGCGACGTCACCGTGCTCAACCCCGACCTCCAGATCTGCACCCTCGACGAGGGTGCGGAGATCCGCATGGAGTTCACGGTCTCGACCGGCAAGGGTTACGTACCCGCCGAGCGCAACCGTCCCGAGGACGCGCCGATCGGCCTGATCCCGGTCGACAGCCTGTACTCGCCGGTCCGCAAGGTCTCCTACAAGGTCGAGAACACCCGCGAGGGTCAGATCCTCGACTACGACAAGCTGACCATGACGATCGAAACCAACGGTGCGATCTCGCCGGATGATTCCGTGGCCTACGCCGCGCGCATCCTCCAGGATCAGCTCAACGTGTTCGTCAATTTCGAAGAGCCGCGGAAGGAAGTCGCCCAGGAGATCATCCCGGACCTCGCCTTCAACCCGGCTTTCCTCAAGAAGGTGGACGAGCTCGAGCTCTCGGTGCGTTCGGCCAATTGCTTGAAGAACGACAACATCGTTTATATCGGCGATCTCGTGCAGAAGAGTGAAGCGGAAATGCTCCGCACCCCGAACTTTGGCCGCAAGTCGCTGAACGAGATCAAGGAAGTGCTGGCCCAGATGGGGCTGCACCTCGGCATGGAAGTGCCGGGCTGGCCGCCGGAAAACATCGACGAGCTCGCCAAGCGCTTCGAGGATCACTACTGATCGACTTCACCGTCGTGGCCGGAGACATCCGGCCACGATTTTCATGGGCGAACGCAGGAAGCCCACCTGAGCAACTTGTCCGACGAACCGTCGCGGCAGTTCATACGTAAGGAATAAACACATGCGTCACGGCAAGGTTCATCGGAAGCTCAACCGCACGGCCGAGCATCGCAAGGCGATGTTCGCTAACATGGCGGCTGCGCTGATCAAGCACGAGCAGATCGTCACCACGCTGCCCAAGGCCAAGGAGCTCCGCCCGATCGTCGAGAAGCTCGTCACCCTCGGCAAGAAGGGTGGCCTGTCGCTACGCCGCCAGGCGATCGCGGAGCTGCGCGACCTCGACATGGTCAAGAAGCTCTTCGATACGCTCGCGGCCCGCTACAAGGACCGCCAGGGCGGCTACACCCGCATCATCAAGGCCGGCTTCCGCTACGGCGACAACGCCCCGATGGCCGTAATCGAGTTCGTCGACCGCGACGTCGATGCCAAGGGCCAGGATTCCGGTCCGGTGCAGGAAAAGGAAGCCGAGGCGGCGTAAGCCTTTCGGCAGTCCGAAATTTGAAAGCGGCGCCCTCGGGCGCCGCTTTTTTTCCGTGCCGTGCTTCGAGCGCCGGAAGGGTGGAGCTTCGCTTTTTTGGAGCAGCGGGAATCCGAAGGAGCTCGATCAAAGCCATCTGAGGATCAGCAGCAAGCCCTACGATAGCCGCGGAACGTGGCTTGTGCATCTGGATGTCTCTTCCGAAGTTTGGAAGACGCCCGACCCGGATCTGCAGAATTCGGCGACCGTGCGTTTCGCACCGAATGCTGCAGAAGGCTTCGCGAGCGCTCTGAATGATGCGCACGCTTGGCTTTGCCCGCCTACGATTCCGTGTTGTGGCCGTTGGTACTCACGCGTCGGTGAGCGGTGATTGCGATGGCACGCGGGGCACATATTTCCACCAACCTCAATGGAGATAACGCATGAACATCGACCTTTCGGGAAAAACCGCGCTGGTGACCGGCTCCACTGCCGGCATCGGCCGCGCCATCGCCAAGGGCCTTGCCGCTTCGGGCGCCAGCGTCGTGATCAACGGCCGCGGCCGGAACAAGGTCGATGCCGCCGTCCGCAAGCTGGAAGAGACCGGCGCCAAGATCCGTGGCATCGCCGCCGACGTCTCAACGGCGGCAGGCTGCGAGGCGCTCGTGGCGGCGCTTCCCGAGATCGACATCCTCATCAACAATGCCGGCATCTTCGAGCCGAAGGAGTTTTTCGAGATTCCCGACGAGGACTGGAGTCGCTTCTTCGAAGTCAACGTGATGAGCGGCGTCCGTCTGTCGCGGGCGTATATGAAAGGCATGTTGAAGCGCAATTGGGGCCGCATCGTCTTCATCTCCTCGGAGTCCGGACTCAACATTCCCGTCGAGATGATTCACTACGGCATGAGTAAGACGGCCCAGCTCTCGGTCGCGCGGGGCCTCGCGCAGCTCACTTGCGGCACCGGCGTCACAGTTAATTCCGTGCTGCCCGGCCCGACCATGTCCGAGGGCGTCGAGACCTTCGTCAAGGATCTCGCTAGGCAGAACGGACAGTCGGTGGAAGAGGCCGCCGCCAATTTTGTCAGGCAGCATCGCCCGAGTTCGCTGCTGCAACGCTTCGCCAGCGTCGACGAGATCGCCAACATGGTGGTCTATGTCGCGTCCAAGGAAGCATCCGCGACCAACGGTGCGGCGTTGCGGGCGGAAGGCGGCATCGTCAACACCATTGCGTGAGGTCGGCATGACAGCCTATGTGATTTCCGAAGTCGAGATGCGCGATCCCGATGAATTTGAAGCCTATCGTACGCTGGCCGAGAAGACGATCGCGCAATACGGCGGGCGTTATCTCGTCCGCGGCGGCAAGGCTGAACTGGCCGAAGGTAATCTTCCACCGAAGGCTATCGTCATCGTCGAATTCCCGTCGATGGCGAGGCTGAAGGAATGGTACGCTTCAACGGAATATGCCGAAGCGCTAAGAGTGCGGCAGACGGCGCTGGAGCGGCGGCTGATGTTCGTCGAAGGCGTGGCGGAAACGTAGGGTGGGTTACGCCTTCGGCTAACCCACCCTACGCACCGACGCCGGAGCCGCTACCACCCCTCCAGCACGATCTTGCCGCGCGACTTGCCGCTTTCGAGCAGCGCGTGCGCGCGCTTGAGGTTGGCCGCATTGATGGTGCCGAAGGTCTGGTCGAGCGTGGTGCGCAACACGCCCTTGTCGATGAGGTCGGCGACGTCATCGAGCAGATGATGCTGCGCGATCATGTCGGGGGTCTGGAACGAGGAACGCGTGAACATCGACTCCCAGTGCACCGAGATCGCCTTGCCCTTGAATGTGCTCATGGCGAATTCCGGCGGATCGTCGATCAGGCCGAACTTGCCCTGCGGTGCCATGAACTCAGCGATCGCCTTGTAGTGCTGGTCGGTGAAGGTGAGGCTTGCGACCAACGCGACCGGCGGCAGCCTCAAGCTCTCGATCTGCTCCTTCATCGGCTTGCCGTGGTCGATCACCGCATGGGCGCCGAGATCGAGGCACCATTTTTGCGACTCCGGCCGCGTCGCGGTCGCGAGCACTGTGAGGCCAGTGAGGCGGCGGGCGAGCTGGATCAGGATCGAGCCGACGCCACCGGCGCCGCCGGTGATCAGCAGTGTGCGCGGATCGACGCTCTTGCCGGGTATTGCGCCGAGACGATCGAACAGAAGCTCCCATGCGGTGATGGAGGTGAGGGGGAGGGCGGCCGCTTGCGCGAACGACAGGCTCTTCGGCTTGTTGCCGACGATGCGCTCGTCAACCAGGTGGTATTCCGAGTTGGTACCCTGACGCAGAATAGAACCAGCGTAAAACACTTCATCACCTGGCTTGAACAGCGTGACGTCGGGACCGATGGCATCGACCACGCCCGCCGCGTCATAGCCGAGGATCTTGATCTCGCCCTCGGGCGGGGCGGCGCGCTTGCGCACCTTGTAGTCGACCGGGTTGGCCGAGATCGCCTTCACGGCGACGCGGATGTCGCGCCCTCCAGGCTCGGGTTTTGCGGTCTCGAAATCAATGAGTGAATCCGCGTCCTCGATCGGAAGCGATTTCCTGTAGCCGACGGCCTTCATGGCTTGTCTCCATCAGATGGCTTCTGTTCGCTCGCCGCCCTAACTGTCGCTCTGGCCCCGATTTGGCAAGTACTGTAAATTTGGGGATATAGTCCCTGTTTGGATACTATCGGAAAAACACGCATGAAACGGCGCAATTTTGCCCGGCGCCCCGGCTGCTCGGTCGAGGCGACGCTGGATCTGATCGACGGCAAGTGGAAGGGTGTCATCCTCTACCACCTCCAGAGCGGCACCCAGCGCTTCGGCGAATTGCGTCGCCGGATGCCCGGCATCACCCAGCGCATGCTGACCAAGCAGCTTCGCGCGCTTGAGGAGGACAAGCTCGTGATTCGGAAGGTCTATGCGGAGGTGCCGCCGCGCGTGGAGTATTGCCTCTCCGAACTCGGCGAGAGCCTCTAGCCAGTCATCGACATCCTGAAGGCCTGGGGCGAGAGCCACCAGCAGCGGCTGTCCTGTGCGCCGCCGCCGGTCGTGGTGAAGAAGCCGAAGCGCGCGGCGTAAACATCCGGGAGCGGATCGATCTGCTCCCGGATGAGATTGCCTCAGAACGCGAACTGCGTGCGCATCGCGACGGCGTCGAACTTCGAGCCGACATCGGCGGTCGAGATCGGCGAGGCCTGCCGTGACACAGTTCCGTGCAGGTAGTCGAGCATGAAGCGGACGTTGCCGTTGACGTACCAGTTGAGCGCGAGCGTGTAGACCGTCTGCCGTCCGCCGGCGACGCCGTTGGCGGTTGCCAGCTGGTCGTTGAGATCGATGGTGGAGAAACGTCCCGCGATCTCCCAGGCGCCCCAGCCGCCACCGTCGAGCGAGAACGGGTGCGCCGGCTTGACGCCGCTATAGGCCGCGTTGGCCGCATTGTAGGTCCGGCCTTCGCCCGTCAGCACGTATCCGGCCTGGGCATAGCCGCCCTGGAATTTCAGGCTCGGTGCGCCGACCAGTGGCACGCCGGTGTTGGCTGTGCGATCGACATTGTACCAGAAGTACTCACCCTGAACGATGAACGGGCCGTAGGTCGCCGCTGCCTCGACGCTGTAGACCTGCGCGCCTGAGGCATTGGCGATAGCGCCGGTGGAGATCAGCGTGGTCGGGTCGAGACGCAATTCCGGACGGTCGCTGAGCGTGACCGTCTGCGTGTTGGCGATCAGGTTGCGCGGCGGCTGGATCAGCCATTGCGCGTCGGCGCCGATATGTACCGAATAATCCTTGCCGCTGATCGGATTGCCGGCCACGCGCGCCACCGCGCCATATTGCTCGCTGGTACCGGGTGGTGCCGCGCTCGACGCGGAGTGGATCGCACCGGTCGACGGTCCCGTGACATAGCCGCCGATCCAGAGCTGGTCGTTGAACCAGCGCGCACCGGCTGCGGAGCGGAAGTCGCCGGCCGCGATGTTGGTTGCGATCACGCCGGGCGAGGCGCGCTCCATGAACATGATGTCGTTGGAACTCGTCGCCTCGTCCATGGTGTAGGGCAGGTCCATGATGCCGGCCTCGATCGCCATCCGTCCGCCGAACGGCTTCAAGCCGGTGTAGCTGAGATAGGCGTTCTCGACCCCGGAGACGCCACCGCCCGGAAGGGATCCCGGCGCCGCGCCGCCAAATCCATCGGACGAGCCGCCGAAGTCGTAGACCAGCGCGAAGTTCCAGTCGTTGAAGAACTTGCCGGTGAGGCCGATGCGCGCGCGGCGAACGTTCTGGCCGCTGTCGAGCTTCTGCGGCACAGTCGCCGCGGTGTTCGGACGATAGTCATAGCCACCGACATCCCAGTGCAGGCGGCTGGTGATGGCAACGCAATTGGCCTGATCCGCGGTGCAGACAGTCGGCCGGTTGTTCGGCATCGTCACGACGACACCGGAGGCCGGCGCCGGTCCTTTGACGGGGATTGCCGCATTGGCGTTGGCAACGACGGCCTTTGCCTCCGAGCGCGCCTCGGCCTTAGCTTCAGCCTTCGCTTCGGCTCTGGCCTTCGCCGTAGCCGCTGTGTTCGCCGCGGTCTGGCTCTGGAGCTTGTCGAGCTTCTGCTCCAGCATCTTCAGCTGCTGCTTCAACAGCGCGATCTCCTCGCTGCTGCTTACCGTTTGGGCTTGGGCTTGGGCCTGCGAGGCCGCCAGCGCGCCGGCGAGACCAATCGCCGTGGCCGCAATCCTTGTTCTGCTCATGTCATGACTCCATCGTTTGACGAACTTCCCCAAGTCGCTGGCGGAGCCTAGGTGTGATCGATGACTGCCCCGCGACGCTGCGCCCGGTTGCGCGGTTCCCACTGATGCCAATTCGCCGCAACCGAATCCGCTCGACACTACAATGGTGGATGACACGCATCATGCCAATCCACCGCTCTGGCAAATTGCCCATTCGCACGCTGTGCTTGCACCTCGGACACCGCGGGGAATGGGCCGAATATTGCCGCCCGGCGCCCTTCTATTGGCGGGCGAACGCGCCTATATTCCGGCGTCTTTTCCAAGAGGTAGGAATGTTTCGATCGACCTGGAGCGCCGTCGTCGCGGCCCTGTGCATAGCGTTTTCAGCCCACTTCAATCCGACTGCTGCGCAGGACCGTCGGGTCCCATCGTCGCCGGCCGAGCTGCGGCTGTCCTATGCACCGATCGTGCAGCGTGTGCAGCCGGCCGTCGTCAACGTCTATGCCGCCAAGGTGGTGCAGAACCGCAATCCGCTGCTCGACGACCCCATCTTCCGCCGTTTCTTCGGCGTGCCGGGCCAGCAGCCCGAGCAGATGCAACGTTCGCTCGGCTCCGGAGTCATCGTCGATGCCTCCGGCCTCGTCGTCACCAATGTCCACGTCATCGAGGGCGCGGACCAGGTGAAAGTGTCATTGTCGGACAAGCGCGAATTCGAGGCCGAGATCCTGCTGAAGGATTCCCGCACCGATCTCGCCGTGCTCCGCCTGAAGGACTCCAAGGAGAAATTCCCGACCCTGGACTTCACCAATTCCGACGAATTGCTGGTCGGTGACGTCGTCCTTGCCATCGGCAATCCCTTCGGCGTCGGCCAGACCGTGACCCACGGCATCATCTCGGCGCTGGCGCGCACGCAGGTCGGCATCACCGACTACCAGTTCTTCATCCAGACCGATGCGGCGATCAATCCTGGCAATTCCGGCGGCGCGCTGGTCGACATGAGCGGCAAGCTCGCCGGCATCAACACTGCGATCTATTCGCGCTCCGGCGGCTCGCAAGGCATCGGCTTTGCGATTCCCGCCAACATGGTGCGCGTCGTCGTCGCTTCCGCCAAGGGTGGCGGCAAGGCAGTGAAGCGGCCGTGGCTCGGGGCAAAATTGCAGGCGGTGACGCCCGAGATCGCCGAAAGCCTCGGCCTGCGCTCGCCGACCGGCGCGCTGGTCGCAAGCGTGGTGCCGAATGGCCCCGCGGCGAAAGCCGGCTTGAAATCCTCTGACCTCATCATCGGGATCGACGGCCAGACCGTGGACGATCCCAACGCCTTCGACTACCGCTTCGCGACCCGTCCGCTGGGCGGTACCGCGCAGATCGACGTGCAGCGCGGCAGCAAGCCCGTCAAGCTGACGGTGGCGCTGGAGACTGCCCCCGACACCGGCCGCAACGAACTCGTCGTGACCGCGCGCTCGCCGTTCCAGGGCGCGAAAGTCTCGACCATCACGCCGGCGCTCGCCGACGAATTGCATCTGGATGCCGACACCGAAGGCGTCGTGATCACCGATATCGGCGGCGATACCGCGGCCGCTAATGTCGGTTTCCAGAAAGGCGACATCATCCTGGCCGTCAACAACCAAAAGATCAGCAAGACCGGGGACCTCGAGAAAGCTGCCGGCGAGCGGTCGCGGATCTGGCGCATCACGCTGGTGCGCGGCGGCCAGCAGATCAACGTCACGCTAGGCGGATGAGTCCGAAGCGACCACAGGAGACGCCAACTCTCTTCGCCGCGGCGGGGCTCGATCACGACGCTCCACATCCGCTGCCGGACCGGCTGCGTCCGCGCGCGCTGTCGGAGGTTGTGGGCCAGGACCACATCCTCGGTCCGGACGGTGCGCTGACGCGCATGTTGGAGACGCGCACGCTCGGCTCGCTCATCTTCTGGGGGCCGCCGGGTACCGGCAAGACCACGGTGGCGCGGCTGCTGGCGGATGCAACGGACCTGCATTTCGAGCAGATTTCGGCGGTATTCTCCGGTGTCGCCGATTTGAAGAAGGCCTTCGATGCCGCGCGCGCCCGCCGCGAGACGGGCAAGGGCACGCTGCTGTTCGTCGATGAGGTGCATCGATTTAATCGTGCCCAGCAGGATTCGTTTCTGCCTGTGATGGAAGACGGCACGGTGGTCCTGGTCGGCGCCACCACCGAGAATCCGTCGTTCGAGCTCAACGCGGCGTTGCTCTCTCGCGCGCGCGTCCTGGTGTTTCGCTCGCTCGATGCTGCCGCGATCGAAAAGCTGTTCGCCCATGCCGAGGCGGTCGAGGGCAAGAAGCTGCCGCTCGATGCCGAGGCACGCGCGGTTCTGGTGCGCATGGCCGACGGCGACGGACGTGCCTCGCTGACGCTCGCCGAGGAAGTCTGGCGCGCCGCGCGCAAGGACGAGATATTCGACGCCGCGCAGTTGCAGGAGATTTTGCAGCGCCGCGCCCCGATCTACGACAAGTCGGCCGACGGCCATTACAACCTGATCTCGGCGCTGCATAAATCCGTGCGCGGCTCCGATCCCGATGCCGCGCTCTATTACCTCGCGCGCATGCTCGATGCCGGCGAGGATCCGCTGTTCCTGGCCCGTCGCGTCGTGCGCATGGCCGTGGAGGACATCGGGCTTGCCGATCCACAGGCGCTCGTCATCGCCAATGCGGCCAAGGACGCCTTCGACTTTCTCGGCCATCCCGAGGGGGAGCTCGCGATCGCGCAGGCCGTGGTCTATCTCGCCACCGCGCCGAAATCGAACGCGGTCTACACTGCCTTCGGCACGGCGATGCAGGTGGCAAAACAGGCCGGCTCGCTGCTGCCGCCAAAACACATCCTCAATTCCCCGACCAAGCTGATGAAGTCGGAAGGCTACGGCGCAGCTTACGAATACGACCACGACACGCCGGAAGCCTTCTCCGGCCAGGATTATTTCCCGGAAGCCCTGGGCCGCCAGACTTTTTATGACCCGCCCGAGCGCGGTTTCGAGCGCGAGATCAGAAAACGGCTGGATTACTGGGCCAAGCTGCGCAAGGAGCGGGGTGGCTGAGGCCCAATCGCCATTTCGTCGTGACGAAAGGGCTCTTTTGGGATAGGCAGGCAGCCATGAGCCGCCGCATCAAGAGAATGAACCCAAAACCCCGTTCGCGTGACGAGCGCGGTGACGCGCGTCCCTTCAAGGCGCGCAGCGCGCAGAAAGCGGGGCCGCGGCCGGGCGGCAAGGCAGCGAGCAAGCCGCCGCGCTTTGCAGGCGAGCGCGCCGAGCGGCGCGCACCCAAAGCTGCGCTGGAAAAGACCGCGCCGGAAAGGTCCGTCGAGGCATTGCTGCCGAGCAAGGTGCAGACCGTCACCGTCACGGCCGACGAGAACAACATGCGCGTCGACCGCTTTCTCGAAGCACGCTTTCCCGGCCTGTCGTTCTCCCACATCCAGCGCGTCGTGCGCAAAGGCGAGCTGCGCGTCGACGGCAAGCGCGTCGACAGCAAGGACCGCCTTGAGGAGGGCCAGAGCGTCCGCATTCCGCCGCTGAAGCTCGACACGCCGAAGGCCGCCGGCCCACTCTCGGAAGCCGCGCAGAAGACGCTGGCCGCGCTGAAGGAGATGACGATCTGGGAGGACGATGACGTGCTCGTGCTCAACAAGCCCGCCGGACTTGCCGTGCAGGGCGGCTCGGGCATGACGCGGCACATCGACCAGATGCTGGAGGTGATGCGCGATTCCAAGGGCCAGAAACCGCGCCTCGTGCACCGTATCGACCGGGAGACGTCGGGCTGTCTCCTGATCGCCAAGACGCGCTTTGCCGCCTCGCATCTGACCGGCGCGTTCCGCTCGCGGTCGGCGCGAAAGGTCTATTGGGCGCTGGTGCCGGGCCTGCCGAAGCCAAAGCAGGGCCGCATCTCGACCTTTCTCGCGAAGGAGGAGGGCGAGGACGACACTATCATGCGCATCGCCCAGCATGGCGATGAGGGCGCAAGCCACGCGGTGACCTACTATGCGATGGTCGAGACCGCCGGCAACAAGCTGACCTGGGTGTCGCTGAAGCCGGTGACGGGACGCACCCACCAGCTCCGCGCCCACATGGCCCATATCGGCCATCCCATCGTCGGCGACCCCAAATATTTCAACATCGAGAACTGGCAGCTGCCGGGTGGCTTGCAAAACCGTCTGCATCTCCTGGCACGCCGGATCGTCATTCCGCATCCGCGCGGCGGCGTGATCGACGCCACGGCACCACTGCCGCCGCATATGCAGCAATCGTGGAATCTGCTCGGGCTCGACGCAACCCGGTTTGATCCCATCGAGAACGCGCCGGAGGAGTAGGGCTAGGCGCCGCGGCCGGCCAAAGCCCGGCGAACGGGCCGCAATGCCCGCAAGTTCCCTTATGCCTGCCGCTCGCTTCATCGCCCGCCGCCCTTATCTTTGAAAGCTTAGCATTCAGCGACCGGGACCGAAGACTCACATGCGCGAATTGTTCGAAGAAGCTGCGGGGCAACCCCCGTCGGATCCGCAGGAATCGGCGCGCGCCTCCGCGCGCGCGCCCCTGCGCAAGCGCTTCTACAAGGATGCCGGCGCAGTCGAGGCCGAGGGCGGTTTCGCCATCGCCCTCGACGGCAAGCCGATCCGCACGCCCTCCGGCCGCCAGGTGCTGATTCCCTCGCGCGAGCTCGCCGATGCGGTTGCTGCCGAATGGGCGGCACAGGGCGAGACGATCGATCCCGTGACCATGCCACTGACGCGGATCGCCAACAGTGTGGTCGAGGGTGTGATCGACCGGATCGGTCTCGTCAGCGACGACCTCGCAAAATACTTCGAGACCGACCTGTTGTTCTATCGCGCCGGCCACCCCGAAGGGCTGGTTGCCCGCGAGGCCGCGCATTGGGACCCCGTGCTGTTTTGGGCCGCAGAGACGCTGGGCGCGCATTTCATCCTGTCCGAAGGCATCATGCATGTGAAGCAGCCGGACGAGGCGGTCAGGGCCGCGCGCGCCGCGCTGCCGGGGGATGCCTGGTCGGTCGCGGCGCTCCATATGGTGACAATGTTGACCGGCTCGGCGCTGCTGGCGCTGGCCCTAGCCCATCGCGCGCGCGATGCTGGGCAGGTCTGGGCCGCCGCCCATGTCGATGAGGACTGGAACATCGACCAATGGGGCGTGGATGAGGAAGCGGCCGCTCGCCGCGCCACGCGCCTGCGGGATTTCGAGGCCGCCGTGACGGTCTTGGCGATGGTAAAGCAGCAAGCACCCGAAGGTCCTTAACGAGAGGTTTACGACGGCGGCCTTAGGGTGGCGCCAGCATTCCCTGGGCCCTCCGAGATGCCGACGCCGATAAGCTCGATCGTTCCGGTCAGCGCCGCCAGTCCTGTGGCTGACGCGGCGACGCCCGATCTCGTGCTTCAGGCCGGCAGCGTTGTCGACGCCAAAGTGGTCAGCGTGCTCGCCGACAATCTCGTGCGGATCGCAATCGCCAACCTTTCGATGGACGTGATGTCGGAAGTGGCGTTGTCGCCGGGGCAGAATCTCCAGCTCGCGGTGTCGCAGAACGACGGCACCATCCGGCTCGCCGTCGTCGTGGGCGGGGCAGACGGGGCGGCGTCCGATCAGATTACGCTGACGCCGGCTGCGGCCTCGCTGATGGATAGCCCGCCGCTTGCGCCGTCGACGAGCGCTGCGCGCAATACGCTGACGCCAGCGGAGCAGATTGCCGTCACTGCGGCGTCCGCCGAGGCCGTGACCAGGCAAGGCAGCCAAGCGCCGCTATTCGCCAATCTCGCCGCGGTCGTCGTCGGCAGCGATTTGCCGGCGGGGCTGAAGCAGGCCGTGCTGGACGTGCTGGCGCAGCAGACGCCGTTCAACGCCGGGCTCGACGGCGGCGATATCGAGACTGCCTTCCACAAGTCTGGCCTCTTCCTCGAAGCCTCGCTGGCCGCCGGCCGGACGCCGGCGTCCGGCGCAATGCCCGATTTGAAAGCGGCGTTGCTCGTGCTGCGCCAGACGCTGGCCGCGCTCGGGACCACCGCGCCTCAGACGCAAGGCGCCGCCATTCCCGCCAGCGACACAGGCACACCGCAGGTCAACGCCGCGCCGGCGCAGGCAGCAGGTGAGGCCGCGCAGGCCGCATTGTCGTCAGCGGCCCCCGATATTGCCCAACCGGCGCAACAGCCACGCAGCGCTAATCTCGCGGCCGCGGTACTCGCCGACATGGCTGCCAAGGCGCCACAAATGGCGATGCCGCAAACCTTGACGGCCGGCCTTGCCGCCAGCCTCTTGCAGGAGATGACGCAGAACCTGCCGCGGATCATCGGCAACGTGCCCGGCTCTAACAAGGCCGTACCGGACGGCCACATCTTCGAGGTGGCCAGCCATGCGACCACACCACCGCCGTTCCGCGGCGCATTGCCGGTGCCCCAATCCATCGCCTCGCCATCGCTCGCGCCCGATACCCCGCTCGCTACAACCGTGCACCGTCTGCTCGACGACACCGATGCCGCGATCGCGCGGCAGACATTGCTTCAGATCGCCTCGCTTCCCGATCGCGCCGATGCCTCCGGCCAGCGCATCGACCCGGCCGTGCCGCAATGGAGTTTCGAAATTCCCTTCGCAACCCAACAGGGCACCGCGATGGCGCAGTTCGAGATCTCGCGCGACGGCGGCAACGAATCCGCCGATCCCGCCACGCGTGCCTGGCGCGCGCGCTTCTCACTTAATGTCGAGCCGGCAGGTCCCGTGCATGCGCTGATCACGCTGAGCGGCGACAAGACTTTTGTGCGGATGTGGGCGGAGCGGCCGGCGACGGCGCAGCAGCTCCGCGCCGGCATCGGTGAACTCAACCAGGCACTGACGAGAGCCGAGCTCAAGCCCGGTGATATCGTGGTGCGCGAGGGCACCCCGCCGCAACCGGCGCCGGCCCGCGCCGGACATTTCCTGGATCGGGCCACATGAGCGACGCCTCCAAGCTTGCGATTGCCCTGCACTACGAGAAGGGCACCAACGCCCCCGTCGTCGTCGCCAAGGGCAAGGGCACGATCGGTGAAAAGATCGTCGAGATCGCCAAGGCCCATGACATTCCGATCGAGGAGAACGAGGTCTTGGCCGGCGCGCTCTCCAAGGTCGAGCTCGGCGAGGAGATCCCTCCAGACCTCTACAAGGCTGTCGCCGAAGTGCTGGTGTTCGTGCTGCGGCTTTCGGGTCGGGGGCGGTAGAGCATGATCCGGACCCCGGAGGACCGCGTTAGCGCAAAGTGTGGAGCGGTCTTCCGAAAAAACATCGTGCTCAAGAAATAACCTGTCATCGTTTCACCAGATATCGGCGGCATTGTCGCGACCACTCTCATCATCATTGGATACCGCTCTTGCTGACCCGTCGTTCCACCCTCGGCCTGCTTGCCGCAGCCGCCATCCTGCCGTCACGTGCGCTGGCTCACGTCGCGCCGCCGCGCAACGAAATCCGCGACAGCTTGGCCAAACGCTTCACCGATCTCGGCACATCGGGCACCTTCGTCGGCTACAAGGTCGAGGACTATCTGATCGTCGCCAGCGACAAGGAGCGATCGGGCGAGGGGAAGCTGCCGGCCTCGACCTTCAAGATTCCGAACTCGCTGATTGCGCTCGAGACCGGCGTCGTCGCCGATCCTGATAAGGACGTGTTTCCCTGGGACGGCGTGAAGCGTCCGATCGAAGCCTGGAACAAGGATCACACGCTGCGCACTGCGATTGCGGTCAGCGCGGTGCCGGTCTATCAGGAAATCGCGCGCCGCATCGGCCAGCAGCGCATGGAAAAGTATGTTGACGAGTTCGACTACGGCAATCGCGACATCGGCGGCGGCATCGACCAGTTCTGGCTCACCGGGGCCTTGCGCATCGATCCGGTCGAGCAGATCGACTTCGTCGACCGGCTGCGCCGCCGCGCGCTGCCGATCAGCAAGCGCAGCCAGGATCTCGTCTGCGACATCCTGCCGGTGACCAAGGTCGGCGAAAGCGTCATTCGCGCCAAGTCCGGCCTGCTGGGTGCTGAGCGCGGCGAGCCGTCGCTCGGCTGGATGGTGGGCTGGGCCGAGAAAGGCGAAGCGCACACCGTGTTCGCGCTCAACATCGACTGCCGCGAGCCACGCCACATCGAAGACCGCATGACGCTGACGCAAGCCTGCCTTGCCGATATTGGTGCGATCTAGCGCTACCGCGCTGGTGCCGCTCGACTAGCATCCTCCCGCCAAAGAAAACCGGGAGGATGGAAAATGAATGCAACGCCGCTCTGGCTGTCGTCGCTCACGCTTGCCGCAGCAAGCGGCTGGTTCGCTGCCACGATGTTTGCCGGCTCCGCCATCAGCAAGGAGCCACGGTTTCCGCAGCTCACCATGGATCAGCTCGACGCTCGGCAGAAGCCGCTCGGCGAGCAGATCATGAAGGTGTCGAGCGTCGGCATCGGCGGACCCTACAATCCGATGATCCGCAGCCCCGTGCTCGGCCAGCGCCTGTTCGACCTGTTCCACTATCTGCGCTGGGAGACCTCGGTCCCGGTCAAGCTCAACGAGTTCGCGATCCTGATCATCGGGCGTCAATGGCGCTCGCAGGTGGAATGGTACGCGCACGCGCCGCTGGCGGCGAAGGCAGGGCTGTCGGCCGACATCATCGCGGAGCTGAAGGCCAACAAGCGGCCGTCGAAGATGGCCGATGACGAGGCGGTGGTCTACGACTTCCTCACCGAGCTCACCA
The DNA here is from genome assembly GCF_023073935.1 of Bradyrhizobium sp. 147. Taxonomy (NCBI): domain Bacteria; kingdom Pseudomonadati; phylum Pseudomonadota; class Alphaproteobacteria; order Hyphomicrobiales; family Nitrobacteraceae; genus Bradyrhizobium; species Bradyrhizobium sp. 147. The sequence continues at coordinate 72,091 of NZ_JADPKL010000144.1, forward strand.
CCACCAAGAAAGTCACCGACGAGACTTATGCGCGCGCGAAGAAGGTGTTCGACGACCAGCAGATTGTCGATCTCACCGCAGTTGCCGGCAATTACGTGATGGTCGCGATGCTGCTGGCAATGGCCGAGGAGACGGTGCCGCCTGGCAAGGAGGAGCCGTTCAAGCCAGGGGAGCCGTAAGGCTCGTCATTGCGAGGAGCCGGCGACAAACTGCGGTACCGTAGCAACCATTAAGTGACGGCAGTTTTTTGCTCCGCCCGGATGGTCTGCGCCTGCCATGATGACGCCGTGCTCGCGTCCGTCAAGGCGTGGCCTGGCAACAGACCACGTGAGGTTCGAGCGAGCGACGGCCATCCTTGACGGACGCTGCGCGCGACGTCATGA
>NZ_JADPKL010000016.1:0-751 GCF_023073935.1 Bradyrhizobium sp. 147
GTCGATCGTTAATAAGCCGAATTGGGCTGAACTGGACAGTTGAGCGTTGGCCAGAGTGAGAGCAGGAAGAGGGACAAAAGGTCTCTGAGCCAAGCCAGGACACGGCGGAGGTTGTGGCCAACGGCCGAGAGGAGAACGTTAGCGGCATCTCCGGCGCGGCCTTTGAGATAGCAGCGGCCAAGGTGACCTTCGTTCTTCATGTGTCCGATGATGGGCTCGATGGCGGAACGGCGGCGTAGCTCGCGCTTGATGACGCCGAAGACGCCGCGCTTCTGGCCCGAGATGAAGACGCGGCGCGGATTTCGTGTGTCGTGGCCGCGATATCCCTTGTCGACATAGGCCCGTTCGATCGGGCAGCCGGTGAGGCTCTCGGTGCGCTCGATGACGTCGCGAAGGGTGTGACCGTCGTAGGGGTTGTCCGGCAGCGAGCAGGCGTGGAGCACGAACAAGCCGCCGGGAGCTCTTTGGTTGTTGGTGACGATGGAGGCCTTCACGCCGAACTCATAGGGCGCGGCGGCCTTGCCCTTGCCGATGCACTCGACCTCTGGAGCATGGAAGGAATACAACTTCCAGCCGCGCTGGCGCTGCTGCTGCGAGCGGATCTGGGTGGCTCGGCTCAGCGGCAGGGCGAATGCCTCCTCCAGTGCGGCCTGGGCCTCGGTCTTGCGGCGAATGTCGCGGATGATCCGGCCCGGCCGGCTGCGCAGAAGGCGCAGCTGTCGCTGATGCCGGTTGAATTGTTTGGCATGAG
>NZ_JADPKL010000062.1:0-745 GCF_023073935.1 Bradyrhizobium sp. 147
ATGGTCAGCCCTCCAAGAGCCGACCACCCATGAATCATTGAAAAATCGATTCGGGAATCCTAAAAATTCAGAGGAATCCGACAATCTGCCAAAGTAGTGCTAGGCTGCGTACTCATAAAATCTGCTGCTAAGAGTAGGCGCGCGTGATGCGGCTAAAGCAATGTCTGCTTTGCCCATATTGGGAGCGACTCCGTGCGGCAGCGCGATAGTCCGCGATGGGTCCCAGTAGCGGAGATGGGGAGGCCACAGAAAGAGGCCGCCACCTGAGCCGGCCTTACTGTAATCGCATAACCTCGAAAGAATACCTCGCTTGCAACACGGGGCCGCTACCATCGCGAACGACGATCATTCACGAGCGGTTGGATTACCCATGGTCGCTCGCACGTCGTCTCTCAGCATGTCAGCGAGCGCATATGCCGCCTCGTTTTGGACGTCGTCCATGGTTGAGAGTTCCATTCCTTCTTCGTCCGGGGCCAGTCCGTCAGTACTAAGCATATCGAAAAAATATAGGGACATCTGCGCTCCAGTTGAGGCGGGAGCGCACGAATCTCTCGGCCATCGACGCCTGTTGTTGCTGTGTCGGTGGTAGACGCCCAATAGCTTGGGATTGACGATGTTCCTATTCCGGGGGCCTGAGACCGGAAGATTGCTGTCGGGCGACGTGGAAAATTGACCCCCTGACGACACGAGGAATTGACCCCCTCGCGACACGGTCAGAACGGGGGTTTTATGCAGCGACTCAGTT